>DASPXY010001727.1:0-6171 GCA_035637055.1 Gemmataceae bacterium
TCGCAGTCGTGGTTTTCGTTGGCCTCGCCTCTGTGCGAGCTGCCGTTGGCAAGTTCCGGGCAATGCGAGATCCGACGGTGTGATGGCGGTTCGGTGACGAAGCGCTAGGGACAACCTCGGACCTCGGGTCGGTCGAAGTCAAATGGGAACTCGTGTCGCAAGTATGGCGGTTTCCTGGTGTGTGGCTGCCCGCTCTCGTACAAGGCGCGCAGGGGGGCGACCTTGGCGGCGCCGACCGGCACCCAGCGCACGCCGCTCTGCTTGAGGTGCGCCCCTACCACCTTGCCGCCCGCCTGCGTCGGCCCGCTGCCGATGTCCCAGCCCTGCCGACGGTACGCCGGGTAGTCCGTCCGGTGCTCGTTGTCGGCAACCTAGTTGATCAACTTGCGCAACTCCTCGGCCACCCGCTCCTCCGTGGGCTCTGCCAGCGTCCGCAGCCAGACCACCAGCGCCTTGCCCCCCCTGTTCGTACAGGATCCCCTTGGCCTGCGCCGCCCAGGCCGCCGGCTCCTCCGTGGCGCCGCGCGGCCTCACAGTTTTCTTTGCACACGCGGCGTTCTCTTGGTAGGATAGGAAGTGAGTTACAGAGCGCGCCGGGACGAATCCGAACATTTCCCCCCTCATCCTTCGGGCCTGCCGTCAGGCACTGCTAACGCCCCAGGGATATCTGCGCTTCGCCAGCGAAGCCAACTGCGCAGGCCAACCTGATCGGACGGACCCTCACGGCGCGATGTTCTCCCGTCTGACCTCCCCCCCGCAGCGGGATGGTACTGCGCTCATTCCGGCGAACCTGACCTCCTCTCCGGATGGAACCACGTGACGTGGCGTTGGTCAGGGTTCACATCGGGTGGAGCGCTGAGGAGGCTGCATCGTGTTCGATTTCTTCGCCCACCTGCTGGATCCGTCCGGGTTCGTCCCGCGGCCCCAAGGGGGGGGTTGGTCTGAAGGGCTCATCTGGCTCCATGTCGGGGCCGATGTGCTCATCGGCCTCGCCTACCTGGCGATCCTCCTGGTGCTCGTTCGTTTCGCGCGCCCGCGGCGCGATCTCCCGTCTCGGCTGCTGTTCCTCCTCTTCAGCATCTTCAGCGTGGGTTGCAGCCTCACCCATTTCCTCGATGCGTACAGTTTCCTGGTGCCGATTTATCGCCTCTCCGGTCTGGTCAAGTTGATCACGGCTCTGGCTTCGTGGGGAACGATCTTCGCCCTGATCCCCGCGGTGCCGCAGGCGCTGGCGATGCGCAGCCCTGCCGAATTCGCACGCGAGGCCGACGAGCGCCGCCTGGCCGAGACGAAGTTCCGCGGTTTGTTGGAGTCGGCGCCGGATGCGATGGTGATCGTCGATGACCGCGGCGCGATCATGCTGGTCAACAAGCAAACGGAACAGTTGTTCGGCTACGACCGCCCGGAACTCCTTGGCCAGCCAGTCGAGATCCTCATTCCCGAACGTCTGCGCGCCGGCCATGCCGTCCATCGGGCCAGTTACGTTGCGGATCCGTACGTCCGGCCGATAGGCGCCGGCCTGGACCTCCACGGCCGGCGCAAAGACGGCACGGAGTTCCCCGTGGAGATTAGCCTTAGCCCTTTGCAAACCGAGGAGGGCCTGCTCGTCATTAGTGCCATCCGAGATGTCACTTCTCGGAAACAGGCCGAGGAACAACTCAAGGCCCTGAACCAGACGCTCGAGCAGCGCGTGGTGGAGCGGACCGCGATTGCCGAAAACCGGGCCAACGAACTTGCCCACTCCAACGCAGCCCTGGAGCAGCGCGCAGAAGCATTGCGCGAGGTGAACCAGGCCCTAACCCGCAGCAACCAGGAGTTGGACGACTTTGCCTACATCGCCTCGCACGACCTCAAGGAGCCCCTCCGCGGCATCGCCAGCTACGCGCAGTTCCTCATGGAGGACTATGCCGACAAACTCGATGACGATGGCCGCGCCAAGTTGAAGACCCTTGAGCACCTGAGCCAGCGCCTGTCGGACCTGATCGATTCGCTGCACCAGTACGCCCGCCTGGGTCGGGTGGAGTTCGCCGTCGCGCCCACGGATCTGAATGAGGTGCTGGCCCGTGTGCTGGATGCTCTGCGCATCACCCTCGAAGAGAAAGGCGTCCAGGTGCGCGTCCCGCGGCCGCTGCCGTCGGTCCGCTGCGATCGGGTGTACGTCGGCGAGGTGTTTCATAACCTGATCACCAACGCGATCAAGTACAACGACAAGCCCCAACGATGGGTCGAGGTCGGTTACCGTGAGCCTGAGGCTCCCGGACAGCCGACGGTGTTGTCCGTGCGCGATAACGGCATCGGTATTCGCGCGAAGCACCTGGAGATCATTTTCCGGATCTTCAAGCGTCTGCACGGCCGCGATCAGTATGGCGGCGGCACGGGCGCGGGCCTGAGCATTGCCAAGCGGATCGTCGAGCGCCACGGTGGGCGCATCTGGGCCGAGTCCACCTACGGCGAGGGCTCGACGTTCTATTTCACCCTAGAATAAGTGGTGAGTGGTGAGTGGTGAGTGGTGAGTGGTGAGGGGGGGAGGAAGGGTGTGGTTGGATTGCATTGCATTGCACGCACACCCTCTGCAAACCACCACTCACCACTCACCACTCACCACTCACCAACCCGAACCACTCACCACTCGGAACGATCATGGACAAGCCCCACTACAACGTCCTGCTGATCGAGGACAGCCCCGAGGACCGCGAAACCTATCGGCGGCTCCTGAAACGTCACGGCGAGGCAGACTACACCTTCGTCGAGACGGATTCCGGCGAGCAAGCCGTCGCGCTGTGTCGCAGCGCCCACCCGGATTGTGTGTTGCTTGACTACCGGCTCCCCGACCGCGACGGCCTGGAACTGCTGGAGGAACTGACGCGGCAGGGGGAGAGTCCCGTCGCGGTCGTGATGCTGACCGGGCACGGCGATGAGTCGATCGCCGTCCAGGCCATGAAGTGCGGTGCCCAGGATTATCTGGTCAAGGGCCGCATGACCCCCGCCGAACTCGCCGGCGCCGTCCATAATGCCATCGCTCGCGCCGCCCTGCTACAGCGCGTCGAGCGCGCCCAGCGACACTTCCGCCTTGCCGTCGAGGCGTCTCCCAGCGCGATGGTCCTGGTCGATGCCCGCGGCTCGATCCTCCTCGTCAACAGCCAGACGGAGCGGCTGTTTGGCTACGGGCGTGATGAACTGATCGGTCAGCCGGTCGAGGTGCTCATCCCTCCTGAAGATCGAGGATCGCACGAGGGGCCTCGCTCCGCGATTCTCGATCTTCGATCCTCGCTCCGCGAACTGCGTGGCCGGAAGAAGGACGGCAGTGAATTCGTGGTCGAGGTTGGCGTGAACCCGATCGACAACGAGCAAGGGCCGATGGTGCTGGCTTCCATGGTTGATATCAGCGAGCGTAAAAGGCTCGAAGAAGAGCGCCGCAACCTGGAGCGACGGATGCAGGAGGCCCAGAAGTTCGAGAGCCTGGGAGTGTTGGCGGGCGGCATTGCCCACCGCTTCAACAACCTGCTGGTAGGGGTTCTGGGTAACGCCAGCCTGGTTCGCCTGGGATTGGCGCCCGACTCGCCGGTGCGGCCGATCGCGGAACACATCGAGCAATCGGCCCAGCAAATCGCGGAACTGTGCCAGCAGATGCTGGCGTTCTCGGGCCGTGGCCGCTTTGTGATCCAGCCCCTGAACCTCTCCGCGCTGGTCGCCGAGATGAGGCCGCTGCTGGAGGTTTCGGCGGCGCGGGGCGCCGCGCTCGAGTACGACCTGGATGCCGACTTGCCGCCGGTCGAGGCGGATGCCGCCCAGATCCGGCAGGTGATCGTCAACCTGGTCACCAACGCGTCGGAGGCGCTGGGACCGCAGGGGGGCAAGGTGGCGCTGCGGACCCGGACCGAGCAGTGTGCAAGCGGGCGCTGGCCGGGGCCAGGCGCCGGCGAGTGGCTGCCGGAGGGAATGTATGTCTGTCTTGAGGTGAGCGATACCGGCTGCGGCATGGACGAGGCGACGCGGAAGCGGATTTTCGACCCGTTCTTCACCACCAAGTTCACCGGCCGCGGTTTGGGGCTGGCGGCGGTGCTGGGGATTGTGCGCGGTCATCGTGGGGCGATCGAGGTGGACAGCATCCCGGGGCAGGGGACAACCTTCCGCGCGTACTTTCCCGCCGCGGCGCGGACGGTGCCGGTGTTGCCGCCCGTCGTGGCCAGGCCCCCGCGCGCGGGCGGCGTCGTGCTGGTGGTCGATGATGAGGAGATGGTGCGCAAGGTGACGGCGGCAGCGCTGCAAGCGGGCGGCTTCACCGTGCTGACGGCACGGGACGGCGAGGAGGCGGTGGCCGCGATCCGCACACGGGGTGAAGAGATTGCCCTGGTGCTCCTCGATCTGGTCATGCCGGGAGTCGGGGGCGAAGTGGTGTATCGGCAGATGCGGGCGATTCGCCCGGACGTGCGGGTGCTGCTGGTGAGCGGTTACGACGAGAAGGAGGCCAGCGCACGCTTCGCCGCGGAGGGGCTGGCCGGTTTCGTGCAAAAGCCCTGGTCGTTCCAGGCGCTGCTGACGCGTGTGCGCGAACTGCTGACGGCCAAGTGAGAGACTTTGCGAAACCCCTCCCCCCAACCCCCTCCCCTGCAAGGAGAGGGGGAGCAAGCCGGACAGCGCTTCTTCTTCTCCCCCTCTCCTTGTAAAGGAGGGGGTTGGGGGGAGGGGTTTCCCACAGTCTCTGAAGCGAGCGCCGCGATTGTTTCGGTCCCCTGGTCGGGTAGAATGACCTGTACGACATTCGCCGACCAGGTTCCAACGATCACGGACGCCTTATGGCCGACCTTCTCGCGACCGACAACAAGATCGCCCTGCCCCTGATTGCGCCGGACGTTGCGCCCGTGCCGCCGACCTGGCATGGGTGGACGCCGGCCGCACCCTTGCCTGAGCTTTCAAGCCCCGAATCGGCTCCCGATTCTCCGGAACCGTTCGAGCCACAGGGCGTCTACGGCCCTGTGTCCGCGGAGGTGATCCTCGAACTGCCGCAGCTGCCAGGGGCCGCGCCGCGCCCGGTGGAATTGCTGGCACCCGCCGGCGGCCCCGACGCCGCTTTCGCCGCGTTCCACTTCGGCGCCGACGCCATTTACCTCGGCCTGAAAAAATTCTCCGCCCGCGCCGAGGCCGAGAATTTCACTCTCGACGAGTTGGACGAAATCACCGCGTACGCTCATAGCCTGCAGCCGCGCCGCCGCGTTTTCGTGACCATCAACACGCTGATCCGTCAGGACGAACTCGCCGAACTCATCGAGGCAATCGCCGCCCTTGCGGAGATTGGCGTCGATGCGTTGATTATTCAGGATCTGGGCGTTTATCACCTGGTCCGCCGCCATTTCCCCGGCCTGGAACTGCACGCCAGCACGCAGCTGGCCGTCCACAATCGCGCTGGCGCCGAAGCACTGCATCGCCTCGGTTTCCGGCGCGTCGTGCTGGCGCGCGAGCTGACGTTCGAGGAGGTCCACGACATCACCTCGGCGGCAGGCATCGAGACGGAAGTATTCATCCACGGGGCGCTGTGCTACTCCTACAGCGGCCTGTGCCTGTTCTCGTCGCAGACGCTGGGGCGCAGCGGCAACCGCGGCAAATGTGCCTACTCGTGTCGCGACTCCTACGAGGTGAGCGGCGCCCCGCTGACGCTGCGCGACGGCAGCGCCGTGCGCCGCGATCCGCGTCAGGGGTTCCCATTCTCGATGAAGGATCTGGCCCTGCCGGACCACATCCCCGCGTTGCGCTCTGCGGGCGTGTCGTGTTTCAAGGTGGAGGGCCGCAAGAAAAGCCCGCTGTACGTCGCGACGACGACCGATTACTACCGCAAGCTGATCGACGGCACGCTGGCGGCCGAGGAGCGCCCCGAGCACGAGGCGGAGATGCAGACAGTGTTTAGCCGGCCGTGGACGCGGCTGTTCGTGCAGTCGCACAAGGACAAGGAAGTCGCCGACCGCGATACCGTCGGCCACCGCGGCACGCCGATCGGCCAGGTGGAAGCCGTCTGCGGCGCCGGCACGTCCGAGCCGCGCTTGCGTTTCCGTACCCGGCGCGCCCTGGAGCGCCACGACGGGCTGCAGATCGACCTGCCGGTGCTGGGCAAGCCGTTCGGCTTCGCGGTGGACCGGCTATGGACGGTCACGCCGGGGCGCAAGGGGCAACGTCAGG
>DASPXY010001728.1:0-2681 GCA_035637055.1 Gemmataceae bacterium
GGCAGAAGGCGGCGAAGGCGTTTCGGGAAGTGCAGGAGAGCCAGGCGGCGCTGCAGACAGCCCAGGAACTGGCGGGATTGCGTCGGGAGGCAGAGAAGCGGGCCGCCGAACCGCCGGCGCTGATGGCGGCGGCGAGGGCTCGCGCGCTGGCAGAGATCGAGGCCGTGAAAGCCGAACTCGCCTACCGGCAAGCGTATGTGCAGCTGATGAGCCTGATCGGCAGGCATTGAGCTACCAGGCAACACCGCCGGGATAAACCCGGCGGCTCGTCATCCCAGGAACGAGCGGCGGGGTTTATCCCCGCCGTCCTTCCCTGCGCCGTGGGCGTCCTTCCACTCGCGCCACCTCTCAGGATGGCCAATCGGCAACTCAACGAGACTCTCCACCCTTCCTCTCCCGAGGGCGCCCGGATAGGATAGCGCTGTCATCAGGTGCGAGGGCACCCACTCGGCGGGCGGAGTTCCAGCGGCGACAGGCCGAAGGCGCCAGATGGGAAGAGCGGATACCTTCCCCGAGGGAGCGTCCCCTGCGCCGGAACTGCGCAGGTGAAACCCCATGCTCGTTGTCATGCACAGCCACGCCACCGCGGACCAGGTCGAGCAGGTGCTCGGCGCCATCCGCCGCATGAAGCTCACGCCGCACCCCATGCCCGGCGCGACGCGCACCGCCATCGGCATCACCGGCAACGTCGGCGCCATCGACCCGCGCACGCTCGAAGTGCTGCCCGGCGTCCTCGAACTGATCCGTGTCACCAAGCCGTACAAGCTCGCCAGCCGCGAGATGCACGAGGCCGACACCTACGTCAAGTTACCGCAGACTACCATCGGCCCCGGCACCTTCACGGTGATCGCCGGCCCCTGCTCCGTCGAGAACGAAGACATGGTCCTGCGCACCGCGGAATGGCTGATGGCCCGCGGTGTGCGGTTGCTCCGCGCCGGCGCCTTCAAGCCGCGCTCCAGCCCATACAGTTTCCAGGGCATGGGCCTCGAAGGGCTCGCCATTCTCGACAAGGCGCGGCGGCGCACCGGCATCGGCATTGTCACGGAGTTAATGGATACCGATAATGCCGATGCGGTCGAGCAGGCGGCGGATATCATCCAGATCGGCACGCGCAACATGCAAAACTTCAGCCTGCTCAAGCGCGTCGCGCTGGCGAGCAAGCCGGTGCTGCTGAAACGCGGGATGTCGGCGACCTTGGAAGAATGGCTGATGGCCGCCGAGTACGTCATGGCCGGCGGCAACTACAATGTCGTGTTGTGCGAACGCGGCGTGCGCACGTTCTCCGATCACAGCCGCAACACGCTCGATTTGTCGGTCATTCCGCCGGTGAAAAAGCTGTCGCACCTGCCGATCCTGGTCGATCCGAGCCACGGCACCGGCAAGCGCGATTACGTACCCGCAATGGCACTGGCGTCGTTGGCGGCCGGCGCCGACGGTCTGTTGATCGAAGTCCACCCCGACCCCGATCACGCCCTGTCCGACGGTGCCCAGACGCTGTCGCTTCCGGGCTTCGAGAAATTGTTGGAATCCCTGCGGCGGCTGGCGGTGCCGCTGGAGCGAATGCTGAATTGAACTGCCACTTGTTCGTAGTTCCGCCTTCAGGCGGTTGGGCGTCATGCCGCCTAAAGGCGGAACTACGAACAACAAGCCATGAGAGATCTCGTCATGCGCTACTTGTTGCTGATCGGCGGATTGGTCCTCGTGGCGCTGCTGGTGCGCGGCTCGTTCCTCACGGTCAATCCGACGGAGTTCGTCTACGTCACGCAGTTCGGGCGGCATGTTGCGACCTACGATGGCGGCGCCCGCGACAGCGACGCCGGCCTGCACTTCCGCCTGCCCTGGCCGATCCAGTCGGTGCAGCGGCTCGACCGTCGCTTGCAGTTCTTCGACCTGCCCGACAACGAGGTGCTCACCCACGACCCCAAGAGCCAGAAGGCCGACAAAAAACTCACCTTCGCGGCCTACGTTTGCTGGCGCATTCTCGACAAGGACAGCGACCCGGGGGGCGTTGATCGCTTCATTCGCCGCATCGGCACCCCCGAGCGGGTCAAGGAAATCCTGGGCAAGCGCGTCAACAGCCTGCTCAGCGCCCGCATCGGCCGCGCCCGCATGGATGACCTCATCAGCACCGCCAGCACCACGGACGGCAAGAAACAGGTCGATGTCAAGGTGGAGGACATGCGTCGCGAATTGCTCGCGGAACTGACCACACAACTCCGTGACGAGTACGGCATCGACCTGGTGGACGTGCGCCTGCGCCGCTTCAACCACCCGCTCGACGTGCGCGACTCGATCTTCGAGCGCATCAAAAGCGAACGCGCGCGCAAGGCGGCAGAGTACGAGAGCGAGGGCCAGCAGAAGGTGGCGAAGATCAAGAGCGACGCGGAGGAGAAGCGGCGCGACCTCCTGGCCAACGCCCGCGCCACGGAGAAGATCCTCAAGGGCGACGCCGACACCGAGGCCGACGCCATTCGCAATCGAGCACACCGCAAGGATCCGGAGTTCTATGCGTTCCTCAAGAAGCTCGAAAAGATGGAGAAAATCCTCGCCGACAACAAGACCGTCCTGCTGCTCTCGACGCACCGCCCACTGTTCGACCTGCTCTTCCAACCGCCGCGGCCCACTGGCCCCGTGATGCCGCCGGGCATCGGCTCGGCTCCGGCGGGCAACGGCAACGCAGC
>DASPXY010001729.1:0-3878 GCA_035637055.1 Gemmataceae bacterium
TCCCCGGCGAGGGCGGCGGCGAGCTGCTCCAGGTCTTTTTCGAGCCGCCGCAGGTTCTCGCCGGTGTGGCCGAGCGCCAGGGCCACGCGCCGCGGCAGTGTACCCGAACGCACGGCGGTATCGCCGCTCGCGGCCGCTCCGTCCTCCGGCACGAGGAGCTTGCGCACCGCGCGCTCGACGCGCCGCCATTCGGTCTTCCACTGCTCGACGAAGGTTCGCAAGCGTGTCAGTTCGTCGGCGTGGGCCTCGACGCGCCGCCGCGCCACGAGCAGCTCGCCAGTGCGGGCGAGCAGGGCGTCCAACTTCTCGGCAGGGATACGGACGGTGGCCGATGGGCCGACGGTTTCGCTCGCGGAGCTGGGGGCGGAAGGAAGCGTTTCTGTGCTGGGCGCCGGCGCTTCCGGGGCAGCGTGCGGCGCGGCTGGTTGGTCCTCCGACGCTTCCAGAGCTTCAAGGCGGGGGAGCAACTCGGCGAGTGGCGAGGCGGTCAGATCCTGCTCCTCGCGCAGGCGCTGGCCGGCTTCCTCGATGGCATCGGCCGCCGCGAACAGCAGGGCGAAGCGCTCCGGCGTCAGCGTCAGCACGCCGTCACGCACCCGCGCGAGAAAGCCCTCCAGACAGTGACAGGTGGTCTCGATCAGGCCAACGCTGACGGAGCGAGCGGCCCCCTTGAGGCTGTGCGTCGTACGAAAGAGGCTCTTGAGCCGCTGCGCCCGCTCTTCGCTGGTCGGCGTTTTTTCCAGGGCGAGCAGATCCTGGTTGAGGGTGCGGACGTGTTCGTTGAGTTCCTCCAGGAAGGTCGCCATCAGGCGTTGAATGAGAGTGTTTTTGTCCACGCGCTCGCCCTCTCGCCGACGAGCGGCGGGGTTTATCCCCGCCGTCCGGACGGCGGGGGTCTGTGAGGATGTCGCTCACGCGACGGGCCCGCCGCTCGTCGGGTGCGACCATGTCTCATTTCGTGGGCGTTAATCGGATCGATTTCAGATCGATCAACGACCTTTTGATCGGCCCCGTTGAGCGGAACACGATCTCCTGACGCCCCGCACGCAGCGTGATTTCGCCCACCTGCGCCTGGCGGTACGTGTCCCAGTCCCCGGTGCCGGCTACCTTACCTGTCAAGATCTCCGTCCCCGCGATCATCTCGAACCGGTTCCCCGCCGAATTGTCGGCGCACGCCCAGTCGAGCCAGACGGCGTACTTGCCCGCGCGGGGAACGTCCACGCTCCACACCGCATGATCGTCCGGGCTCATCCAGTAGCCGAGGTTGCCGTACTGCTTCTCCAGGATCAGGCTCGGCCCGTAAATCTCGCAGTTGCTCGCCAGCAGACGCAGCGACCCGTCGGGGCCTGCCTTCACCAGAGCCGGTTGATTGCCCGCGAACACCTTGCGTTTCGCCGCCGGCACGTTGACGCGAATGTACGATAACAGATCGGCCATCTCCTGTAAATTGATGTCCTTTTCCAGCCCATCCGGCATCGTCGATTTGCCGGTGCTGACGAGATCTTCCAGATCGGAGCGGAGCAAGACGTGCTTCTTGCCGTCGGCGCCGACGACAGTAACGCTATTGCCGCTCTCGCTGGCGAGCAGACCGTCGTACGTCACGCCGTTCTTCGTCGTGGCGACATAGTTGATGTACCGCGCCTCGACGGCCTGGTTCGGGTCGAGAATGGCGATCAGGAGGGCCTCGCCGGACTTGTCGCGCAGGCCGGCAAGATCGGGGCCGACATCCTGGCCGACTCCGCCCAGGCGATGACACGCCGAGCAGGTCTTCGTGAAGATTTGCTGGCCGCGCTTGCCGTCGCCCTTGAGGGTGAGTGCGGGGCGATAGCTGTCCACCACCTTTTGTCGATCCACATTGGCGGCTGTCGCGAACAACTTGGCGGCGCGGGTGCGAACGGCTGGCGTCTTGTGGTCGAGCAGGCGTTGCCGTCGGGCGGCGTCAATCTCGAAGGGCAGGATATGCTTGCGCTCGACGGCGTCGAGGACGGCCGGCAGCGTGTCGGCGCGGGCGAGCAGCGCGTCGAGCGTCTGGGCACGCAGGTTCGGCCCGTAGCGCTTCCAGCCGCGCAGCAGCAGTTCCGGCACCGTCTTCTGACGCAACCGGCCCAGTCCGCCGATGGCGGCGGCCTGAAGTTCCTCCGCGGTCTGAGGCGTCAACAGCGTGGCGAGGGTTTTGATATCCTCTTGCTGGTGGTCCAGGCCGCGTCCCAGGAGTCGGATCAGCGTCGGATATTCGGCCGGCCCACCCTTCCCCGATATGATGGCCGTGCGGGCGGCAGCGAACAGCCCGGAGAGGCGGTCAATCTGCTCCCTGAGATCAGTATCGCCCTCAGCACGGAGTTTCGGCAGTGACCGATTGTCGCGGTCGAGTGTATCGAGGAAGCTGGCCAGGGCGTCAAACTGCCAGGCGGTGTGCTCACCCTTTTCGGGCGTGGCAATGGCCCGCAGCAGCGAGAGGATCACCTTCTTGTTGCCCTGAGCGCTGGCCATGCGCAGCAGGCTCTCGAAGAGGTTCGGCGGCGGAGGCTTCTTCGTGCTCTCCTCCAAAACGGTCAACAGCATCGGCTCCAGGTTGTCCTTCGTCACCGAGCTGAGCAGGGCAGCCAGCAGGTAGCGGTCATCGCCTACCTGTAACGCCAATCGCCCTAGAGTGGGGCCACCCCAATTGGCTGGGGCTGCCCCCAGGGTGTACGCCAGCTGCATCTGGACTTGCGGATCCTCCCTGACGATGGCTACCAACGTGAAGATCCTGCCCTCGCACAACCGGACAAGATGACGCCGAACGCCCGGGTGCGGCTCTCCCGGAGCTCGCACCAACAGTTCAGCCTTGAGAGCACCCAAACCGTCCAACGTGCAGAGGGCGTGCAATCGGCACAGCGGCCGCTCGCTTTTCAAGGCAAGCTTTTCGAGCAGGGGAATAACCGCCTTGTCCTTCTTCTCGACGAGCAACCGCTGCGCCGTGTCGCGCTGCCAACCGCTCGGGCTGTCCAAGGCGGCGACCAACTCGGCCGTCGTCATTTTGTCGAGGCGTGGAATGGCACGCGGCTTCTTGTCGATCGGGTAAACGCGGTAAAGGCGACCTTTATCGTGGCCGGCACGCAGGTCGAGCTTCTTCTGCCAGTCCTTCGGGATCCACTGCGGATGCTCGATGACGTGCCGGTACATATCGGCAATCCACAGGGCGCCGTCGGGGCCGGTTTGAATCATCGTCGGCCGGAACCAGTTGTCGCTCGACGCCAGAAACTCCGACGTCTGCTCGTCGGGCGCCCGCTTGCTGGTGAACGTGACGCCCTTCGGCGTCATGATCTCGCGGTGGACGAGGTTATGCACCGGCTCGCTGACGAAGGTGTTGTTCGCGAACGCCGGGCCGAACAGATCGTCGCGGTAGACGATGGGACTGCACGCCGAGGTGAAGCGGTTGAGCGCCCACGGATCGTTGAAGCGCGGCAGCGTGCGGCTGATCGGATAGACCGGGGCGACGCCCGGCGTGACCGAAACCTGGACGCGGGGGTCGGGCGGCGTCAGGTATGGATTGCGCCGGAGGTAGTGGTCGTCGAGGACGAAGTGCCACATCGGGTTGCTGTTGTTGCCGCCGAACCAGTTGCCCCAGTCGTCGCGGTTGCGGCCGTACTGGGTCTGGCCGCTCTGCAGGTCGATGTCGCCGGTGTCGGGCTTGATGCGAAAATCGCGACCGCGAATGTCCACTTCCTTGCCGGTCTTGAGCGACTTGACGCGACCGCCGCTATCGCCGTTGGCGCAGTATATCCAGTTGTCGAGGCCGTACACCAGCCCGTTGACGAGGTGCTGCGGGTTGCCCTTGCTGAAACCGGTGTAGAGGATGACCTTTTTGTCGGCCTTGCCATCGCCGTCGGTGTCCT
>DASPXY010001730.1:0-4214 GCA_035637055.1 Gemmataceae bacterium
ACACCGAGGAGGCGCGGCAGCAGGCCGAGCGCCCGCTGCACGTGATCGAGGGCCCGCTGATGGACGGTATGAACGTCGTCGGCGACCTGTTCGGCTCCGGGAAAATGTTCCTGCCGCAGGTGGTCAAGAGCGCCCGCGTCATGAAGAAGGCCGTCGCTTACTTGATGCCGTTCATGGAGGCGGAAAGGGCGAAATCCGGTATCACCCAGCGCACCTACCGCGGCAAGATCGTGATGGCCACGGTCAAGGGGGACGTTCACGACATCGGCAAGAACATCGTCGGCGTGGTGCTCGGCTGCAACGACTACGAGATCATCGATCTGGGCGTGATGGTGCCGTGCGAGAAGATCCTGCAAACGGCCCGCGAGCAGAAGGCGAACATGATCGGCCTGTCGGGCCTGATCACGCCGTCGCTCGACGAGATGGTCCACGTCGCGAAGGAGATGAAGCGCGAGGGCTTCCAGATTCCGCTGCTGATCGGCGGGGCCACGACGAGCGCCAAGCACACGGCAGTCCGCATCGCGCCGGCGTATCACGAGACGGTCATCCACGTCAAGGACGCCTCGCGCGCCGTCGGCGTCGTGGACCGTCTCCAGCGGCCGGAGCAGAAGCCGGACCTCGATCGCGAGAATCGCGCCGCGCAGAAGCGCGAGCGCGACAACTTCGAGGGCCGCAAGCAGCGTAAACTGGTTGATTACCCCGAAGCGGTGCGGCGCCGATTTGCCATCGATTGGAAGCCAACGCAGATCGCGATTCCCTCTTTTATCGGCAAACGTGTGCTCCGCGACTTCCCGCTGGCGGAGATCGTGCCGTACATCGACTGGTCGCCGTTCTTCATGACCTGGGAGCTGAAGGGGAAATATCCGCAGATCTTCAATGATCCCGTCGTCGGTAAGGTGGCGCGCGAGACGTACGACCACGCCCAGCAATTGCTCCAGGAAATCGTCACGAAAAAACTGCTGGCGGCCAACGCGGTCTACGGGTTCTTCCCCGCCAACTCCCTCGGCGACGACATCATCGTCTACACCGACGAGAGCCGGAGCAAGGAATTGTTGCGGTTCCATACGCTGCGGCAGCAGTGGGAGCGCGAGGGACAGACGAGCTTCCGCAGCCTGGCGGACTACATCGCGCCCGCCGGCAGCGGCATCGCCGATTATCTCGGCGCCTTCGCGGTGACGGCGGGCGTCGGCGCCGACGAACTGGTGCGGCGCTTCGATGCCGACCACGACGACCCCAATTCGATCATGACCAAGGCGCTCGCCGACCGGCTGGCCGAGGCGTTCGCGGAACTGCTGCACGAGCGTGCCCGCCGCGAATGGGGCTACGGCAAGGACGAACGGCTGTCGAAGGACGAGCTGATCGGCGAGAAATACCGCGGCATCCGCCCGGCGGCCGGCTATCCGTCGTGCCCCGACCACACCGAGAAACGCCCCCTGTGGGATTTGCTCGGCGCGGAGGAGGCTGCCGGGATCAAGTTGACCGAGAGCTACGCGATGTGGCCGGCGGCGTCGGTGAGCGGGTTGTACTTCGCCCATCCCGAGGCGCGCTACTTCGCGGTGGACATGATCAAGCGCGACCAGGTCGAGAACTACGCCACCCGCAAGCAGATGCCGCTGCGCGAGGTGGAACGCTGGCTGGCGCCGAACCTGGCCTATGACAGCGAGTAAGCCCGTCCATTTGTGCAAACAACTGCGGTGCGGAGGCCATTGCGAGACCGAACATGGACGTTGCACGGCAGCAAGCGCGGATCGACTCGATCCGCTGGTATCACGAGTTTGATTTCGGCAACGGACTGCACGCGCGCTCTCAGAATCCGGCGGCGGCGCTGCACCGGGCCATCTGGCAATTCACCGAAAAGCAGCTCGCCAAAGTCGCTTTTCAGGACAGGACCGTTCTGGACATCGGCTGCTGGGATGGCTACTGGAGTTTCTACGCCGAGCGCAGGGGAGCCAGGCACGTCCTCGCCACCGACGACAGTACGCAGAACTGGGCCGACGGTCGCGGCCTGCTGCTGGCGCGGGAACTGCTCGGGTCGGCGGTGGAGGTCGATCAGCGCGTCTCCGTGTACGAGTTGTCTTCGCTTGGCCGGAAGTTCGACATCATCCTGTTCCTTGGGGTGTACTATCACCTGTTCGACCCGTTCCACGCGCTGGCGCAAATCCGGCACTGTTGCCACCCCGGCACGGTGGTTCTGATCGAGGGGAACGAGGCGATTGGTCTGCCACCCGGCGCCGCGATGCACGACTTCGACAACCGCAGCAGCCGGTTCACACCCAGCCTTGGGGCGCTGCGGCATCTGCTGCGGGCGACCTACTTCACGCTGCAGTCCGCAATCCCCATGTCCCCGGAGCCGTTTGGTCGCCTGGGCTGGCGCTGGCGGTTGCGCATGGCGCTGGAGGCACTGCGCGGCTCCCGCTCCGGGATGAGCGCCCTCAGCCAGCAACTCTACGCCGCCCGACGAGTCTTCCTGACGTGCATTCCCTTCCTGGGGGCGAACGAGGTCCACGTCAACCGTCCCCCTTTCGGGCTTGACGTCTACGACAGTCGCTTTTCGCACACAACCGGCGTCCAGGATCGGCAGGAAAGTGGTTGGGAGGTGTTCGGATCGACGGGCACCTAACGCGGGCGAATCCGCCCGCCTGTGGAGGTGAGCGGCGCGCATCCCGCTCCTTGGGTAACTTGGCAGTGCCCGTTGGAGTTGCACCGCTCGCCACAGTCAGAGCGACAGGTCTTCGAGTTTGGTGATCTGTTGGACCTGGTCAAGGGCGCGGTCGAGGCGGTCCAGCTCCGAGATGGCCGCAATACGTTCGAGCAACTCCTGCGGCAGGGGGCCGAAGCGGCGTTCGAGGAGGCGCCGGAGCGTTCGACGCAAGCCCTCCACTTCTCCCTCCTGCTTCCACTCGTTCACGGTCGGGGATTCACGCATGTTCCACTCCTTAAGGGCTTGTTTCCAGGTTCCAGCCCACTCCTTCAAATCGACCAGAACCTTGGCCAGACTCGCGTATTCCGCCCGGAGTCGAGAGTCCGCCTCCTGGCTCGCGACGTCCAGCCAGCGCTGGATGATAGCATCTTCGCCGGCGCCTTGCATCACCGGAACGAAGACCAACAACACCCGACTCAACTCCTTGTTTTCGATGCGAGTGAGCGTCGCGTCGACTGACTCCTCGGCCAGGTGCCGCTCGCGAAACCGGCCGCCGCACATCAAATCGTCGCCGGGCAGCTGGTAGACGCGCGAGGCGGGGGCGCTCTTGCTGCTGCCGGTGAGGTTGACGACCGCGGCGCCGAGTTGGTAGCGGCTGCCGGGTTCGGGGTCAGGGCGTAACTGCTGCCAGGAGTTGCCCAGCTGTACCAGTAGGCGCCCGAACATGTCGGGGTCCGGCTCGGTCTGGAACTCCACCGGGAAGAGCCACGGCGGCCCTGGCTCCTGCAACGCTTGCAGTTCGGCGACCGTGTCGGCGGTCGGCTCGCGTCCGCCTGGCCTGGGCGTCGTCCGCGTGTCCAGCCAGCGCACGAAACGCAACACCACCGCGAAGTTCGTCAGCAGCCAGGTGAAGAACCCCACCGGATCAAGCCGCACGGCTCGCCGACTTACCTGATCGAATACCGTGTCTGCCATCCTGGTAACCTCCGGCCAATACTAACCCGGCTCCCCGCGGCGTGCGCGATGTGACACACCACCAGCAGGCCACGGCCACAGCCGCTCCGCCCCAAAAATGCTTGCCCAGCAAGATCCAGGCGATGGGACTCCAGCCTCCCTTGCCGACGCCGTCGGTGGGCCAGACGCAGGCCAGGAAGACCAGCACCAACGCTGCGAGAGCGATCATCTTGCCCGGTCGCCGGTGCCACACCTGAGCAGCCAGCAACACACACGGAAAGAGCAGACCGACATAGTTACAGCGCCAGGCGTGCGGGTGCGCCAAGGTCACGAAGATGAACAGCAGCGCCAGGTGGCCCCGGTCGCGATCCCAGGTCTGTTGCGCGTGCGAATCTCGGGGGTGGGTGCGACGGCTCCAGAAGATCCAGCCGTAAAGGGCTGCGGCCAGCGCCGCCAGGAGCCCGGGATAAACACGTTTCAGAGCGGCTAGGTTCTCCGCCGCAAGCAGCTCGTGGCCATCGCTCACCGGCGGGAGTCGAGCGAGCAACCCCAGCAGCGACTGGTTGCCCGGTCGATAGGTTTGCAGCGGCACGTCGGTGGCAATAGTGTGATGGGCCCA
>DASPXY010001731.1:0-3147 GCA_035637055.1 Gemmataceae bacterium
TTCCCGACCGCGTACGACATAGACGACGACGTGGCCAAGGTCTTCAAGATCATGGCCACGCCGACCTATGTCCTCCTGGACGCGCAAGGGCGAATTGTGCTGGTCCATCGTGGCGGCGGCCTCCTGCGGAATGCGCAGTTCCGCGAGTTTCTCTCGACTCTCAAGTAGTCCCTGCTGAGATCATTCGCTTGCCTTCCGCTGGGCAGAACAGGCACAATCAAAAGATATGCACCTACGGAGGGGCCTCCGTATGACGTCACGCGCGCATCTTGTCCAAGCTCTCGCTGAAGCCCGTGCCGGCACCGACGCGCTGTTTGCGATGGTGCGTCCCGACTCGTTCTACGAGCGGCCGGTCCCGGAACGCCATCGCCTGATTTTCTACCTCGGTCATCTCGAGGCGTTCGACTGGAACCAGCTCGGCCAGGGCACGCTGGACCTCAAACCCTTCCACCCCTCATTTGACCAGTTGTTCGCCTTCGGCATCGATCCGGCGGCTGGACAGTTGCCGAGCGACAATGCCTCGGATTGGCCCTTGGTAGAGGAAGTGCGCGGCTACAACAAACGCGTCCGCCAGACGCTCGATGCGGTGCTGGCGGAAACGCCGGAGCCGATGCTCCACGTCATCCTCGAGCACCGGTTGATGCATGCCGAGACCTTCGCCTACATCCTCCATAATATGTCGTCGATTCGAAAGATTGCCCCACAGACTGCGCCTTCGCGCGCCGTTTCCGCTCCCGTTCACACGATGATCGAGATTCCAGCAGGCACAGCCACGCTGGGCCGACCCCGCGAAAATGGCTTCGGCTGGGATAATGAGTTTGACGTGCGCACGGTGGAGGTCCCCTCGTTCGCGATCAGCAAATACAAAGTCACCAACGGCCAATACCTGGAGTTCGTGCGCGCGGGCGGCGTTCCTCCGCACTTCTGGACGAGACGCGGCGAGCAGTGGTGCTGGCGCACGATGTTCGGCGAAATTCCGCTGCCGCTCGACTGGCCGGTCTACGTGACCTGGATGCAGGCCCTGGACTATGCGCAATGGACGGGTCAGGCCGTGCCGACCGAGGCTCAGTTCCATCGCGCGGCCTACAGCACGCCGACCGGCGAGGAGCGGCTCTATCCCTGGGGAGACGAGCCTCCCGACGAGCGCCAAGGCAACTTCAATTTCGCTCACTGGGACCCCCTCCCGGTCACCGCGACCCCGCGGGGGGACAGCGCCTTCGGCACGTCCCAACTGCTCGGCAACGGCTGGGAATGGACCTCCACGGTCTTCCGTCCGTTCCCCGGCTTCCAGCCCTTTCCCTTCTATCCCGGCTACTCCGCGCCATTCTTCGACGGCGCGCATTACGTCCTGAAGGGCGCTTCGCCCCGGACCGCGGCACGGCTGCTTCGGCGATCCTTCCGCAACTGGTTCCGGCCGAACTATCCGTACGTCTATGCCACCTTCCGATGCGTCGAGAATTGATGGCCGCGCCGACGGCACAATCCAAAGCTCTTCTCGGTTTTGCCCGCGACGTGCGCGACGGGCTCAGTAAACCGGGCCAAAAAGAATTGCCGTCGATCTATCTCTACGATGCCATCGGCTCGGTGCTGTTCGAGGCCATTACCTTCCTGCCGGAGTACGGGCTCACGCGTGCGGACGAGCGCCTCCTGCGACGCCATGCCCCGGCCATCCTGGAACACCTGCCGCCGCCGGTTGTCGTGGCCGAACTGGGCAGCGGCAGCGGCCGCAAGACCCGCGGGCTCCTGGAGGCCCTCGCCAAGCGGGAAGCCGTCGTCTATTTCCCCGTCGATACCTCGCCGGTCGCACTGGCCAAATGCCGCCAGGAACTGTCAGTCGTGGGCGCGCTCAGCATCGTGGGCCTGGAAAAATCCTACCTGGAAGGCCTGCGCGAAGTGGCGGCGCGGCGGCGGCGCGGCCAGGCGCTCCTCGTGCTGTTCCTGGGAAGCACCGTGGGCAACTTCGACCGGCCGGCGGCCGAGCGCTTCCTGCGCGAGATCCGGCACTGCCTGATGCCGGGCGACGCACTCCTGCTGGGCACCGATCTGG
Source organism: Gemmataceae bacterium (assembly GCA_035637055.1). GTDB lineage: Bacteria > Planctomycetota > Planctomycetia > Gemmatales > Gemmataceae > DASPXY01. The sequence goes on from DASPXY010001731.1 coordinate 2,048, forward strand.
AAAAGGCAGTGGCCGATCTGCTGCAGGCTTACGATGATCCCACGGGCGTTTCGGCGGCCTTCAACCTGAACCTCCTGGCGCGCATCAATCGCGAGCTTGGCGGGGATTTCGCGCTGCGCAACTTCGCGCACGAGGCGCGCTGGAACGACCGCGAACGGCGGATCGAGATGCATCTGCGTTCGACGAAGCAGCAGACCGTGACGATCCGGGCCGCAGACTTCACCTGCCGGCTGCAGGAAGGCGAAACGATCTGGACCGAAGCCTGCCACAAGTACCGCGCCGAAGAGATTCCCGGCATGGCTCACCGCACCGGCTTCAGGTGCGAGGCGCAATGGGTGGACAGCGAGTGGCCCTTCGCCGAGAACCTGTGGCTCGCCGCGCCGGACTCGACCGCACCCTCGTGAGTCCGCACGTTTCTTTCCGAAACATCTCCTATCGCGTCGGCGGCAAAGACATCCTGCGCGACTTCAGCCTGGACATCGACGCCGGCGAGACCATCGTGCTGCTGGGACGCAGCGGCTCCGGCAAGACGACCGCGCTGAAGATGGTCAACCGCCTGCTACGCCCCAGCACGGGGGCCGTTCTGGTGGAAGGCACGACGACGACGAACTGGGATCCGATCCTGCTCAGGCGCCGGATCGGCTACGTGATCCAGGAAGGGGGTCTGTTCCCGCATTTCACCGTGGAGGCCAACGTCGGCCTGGTACCGAGGCTGGACGCGCGGCCGCCCCAGGAGATCCATGCCCGCGTACATGCCCTGCTCGAGCAGGTCGGGCTGCCGCCGGCGCAGTTCGCCGCCCGCTATCCCCATGAGCTCTCCAGCGGGCAGCGCCAGCGCGTGGGCGTCGCCCGGGCGTTGGCCGCCGATCCGCCGCTGTTGCTGTTCGACGAGCCGTTCGGCGCGCTGGACCCGGTCACGCGCGTCGAACTGCAGCGCCAGTTCCTCGAACTGCGCCGCCACCTCGGCAAGACCGCCATCTTCGTGACGCACGACGTGAGGGAGGCGCTGTTGGTGGCCACACGCGTCGCGCTCCTGCACAACGGCCGGCTGGCGGTACTGGCCACGCCCTCGGAGTTTCTGAAAGCGCAGGGCGAGGAAG
>DASPXY010001732.1:0-3819 GCA_035637055.1 Gemmataceae bacterium
CAAATCGTCAACTTCGGCCGCTGAGAAGAAGCACCGCGCGATTTCGGCGTAGTCGGATTGCGGCCGGATGTATTCGAGATCGACGCCGACATCGGCGTCAGCGGCGACAGCGATGAGCGCGAGATCGGCCGAGTGCGAGAGGTTGAACTTGAGGCGGCTGCCGAATTCAGGGCTGAGCGCAGGCTTGCCGAACGCGTTGGACACGAAGCGTATTTGGCCGGGGTGGGTCCCGAGGTAGCGCCCCAGGAGGTCACGCAGGACGCCGTGCGCGACAACAAAGCGCCGCCGGTCGCGCTCGAATCGCAGACGCGCGCTCCGGTTCCGTTCGTCGCACGTGAGGGTCGCGTCGAGGCCAGCGGATGTTTCAGGCGGGACGTCCAGCCTGGCGCACCAACTATGAATTTCGTCGGACGCCAGTTGAAAAGGGTCCGTTCCTGACGGGGTCGGAGCCATGGCGTTGCCGTGGGCGTTGGCGTCGTCAGCTGCCGGTCACGGCGATCGTCGGCGAGCAGTCGGCCACGTGCAGGGCGTCGGCCATCGCGACCAGCACTTCGCGCGGTCCCTCGAAGCTCTCCCTCGCGTGCGCGGTGCGGACGTTGTCCACCAGGAGCAGGTCCCCGCTTTGCCACCGCTCGCGTGCGGTGTGTTCCTCGTACACCTCATCGATCAACTGTATGACATCCGCGCCGATCGGATCGCCGTTGCCGTAGCGCGTGTTGAACGGCAGCCCGTCTTCGCCGTAGACGTCCACGAGGTACTCGCGCAGCTCCGGGTCCATCGTCCACTCGTTCAGAAATGCGATTTGGTTGAACCAGCACCGCTGGCCGGTGCGCGGGTGACGCACGACGGCGCTGCGGCGCTGCCACGTGCGCAGCCGACCGTTGGGCTGCCACTCGAACTGGATCGCATTCGCACGGCAGTAACTCTCGACGGCGCGACGGTCGTCGGTGCCGAACGCTTCAGCGATGGACGCCCCGATGTCCTCGTTGTAGTTGCGGATCAGGAGCCAGCCCACCCGCTCAAAGCGCTCGACCAAGTCGGCTGGCAACGCGTTGAGGACGGTTGGCGAGTCGGCCACGGGGGTCTCGCCCCCGCTCGTCGGCGCAACGAGGCACGCGAACAGCATGAGCCCAGGAGGCTCAACCGCGTAGCTAAGTTCGTGGTGCATGCACATGTGCTGGTTGGGGGGCCACTTCGACGCGGAGTAAACGCCCTCAGAGAAGCGGCGCCGGGGCGCGAAGGCCTCCCTCTCGGTCATCAGAGTCCCAAGCTGCCGAAAAACCGCTTCGGTCTGGGCTGCGTCGCGCAGCCCAAGCCCGCGAACCAGGAGCGAACCGTGTTCGGCGACAAAGGCGCGCAGCGCGTTGCGCTGCTCGGCTGCCCAGCGCGCTGGCTCGCCGGCTGCCTCGGCAAGGAGTATCGGCAACCTCCCGGGCTTGAGGTCCACGCTGAGCAGTGAGGTGGAGCCTGAGGACGTCATCTCGTCTTTCTTTCTTTCAGTCGCTGCTTCTCAAGATTAAGTCAACAGTTCTGGAGCCGCTCGGGGCCGCTGCACGGACCTGCCGACAACCAGCGCGGCTAAGTCGGCGAAATCTGAAGGCCAATTACGTGTCGAGCAGGCCATCGATGAAGTGAACGGTCGGAGGCTTGATCCCGTTAAAGCGGGAGAAGAAACACTCCGAATACGCTCCTCCTATGTCGAACACGATCAAATCCCCTTCGGTCACCGAAGCGGGCAGCATCTGTCCCCGGCTGATTATATCATCACCGGCGCACGTCGGCCCGCACAGGGTGAACGCGGCCCTGGCTCCGAACCGATCGGCGACTGTGACGGGATAAGCGAATGGCTTCAGGTCGTCGTTGAGTCCTTGGTAGGTCCCCGCGTCCAGGTGCAACCACTCGCCATCTGACCGCGAGGCGCGCAACATGAGCCGGCAACTCAGCGCCGCAGCCGACGCCGCGATTGCGCGGCCGGGCTCGACCGCGACGGTAAGAGGCAGATCGGGCAGCTCTTGCTTGAGGACGCGATCAACCACGGCGAGGATCTCTTTCACGGTCGGGATGCCCCTACCCAGGTAGGGCGCGGGGTAGCCGCCTCCTATGTCAAAGAAAGTCAGGTGGATGCCCTCTTTTTGCAAATCGCGGAAGATCGCGGCCGCTTCTCTCGCCGGACTCTCCCACGCCCTGGCGCTGAAGCACTGGCCGCCGACGTGGAAATGGGTGCCGTAGGGCTCCAGGCCGAGCGTTTTGCCGAGTCTCAAGAGCTTTCGAGCGTTCTCCGGTGTGGTGCCGAACTTCCCACTAAAAGGATACGTGGCGTTCTTGTTGTTTACCAACAGCCGCACGTAGAGCTTCGACCGCGGCGCGTTTTCCGCCTGCTTGCGGACCTCCTGCTCGGAGTCGGCCAGGTAGGCAACCACTCCCTTGGCGAAGGCGTGGCGGATGTCGGCTGGGGACTTGACGGTATTGGAAAAGATGCACTTGTCGGGCGAAACACCGGTGTCCAGAGCGAGGTCGAGTTCCGCGGGCGAGGCGATGTCAAAGCCGCCGCCGAGCGAGGCAATGCGCTGGAGAATCTGCGGATTCGGGCAGCATTTGATGGCGTAGTGGACTTCCACGTCTTTTTTAGCTTCGAGAAAGGTGAGGAAGTTCTCGTCGATTTGAGCCAAGTCGTACACGAGCACCGGGCCAGGGATTCGCTTGAGTGCCTTGATCAGTTGTGGGCTCAGTGGACGCAAATGACGCGGCCTGGCGTGCAGCTTGGCGAGGCGGGCGGCGACGTCGGAGGGGGGGCAGGCAGGCGGCAGAACTTTTTTATCTCCCGTGGCGCGTGCAACATGAGGACGCAGCGCAAATCCAGCCGCGGCCACCAGGCCCAGTTTCAGAAGGTCTCGTCGGTTCATAGGTGCTAGTTTCCTCCTTCGTCAAGCCGCGCGCCTGAGGTCGTCATCTTGCTCCTTTGGTCGCCGCGCAGCGGTTGCATCGGGACAGGCTCCGCAGCGGCTCCGACGCCTCGGCGATCCATCAGTTCCGCCTGATGGGCGAGGATCGGGTGACTGGCGATTTCCTTGAAGGACAATGCACGGTCAAAGGCGATCGCCAGCTTAATGGCGGACAGAGAGGTGCCGCCCAAGTTGAAAAAGTGATCCCACCTGCCCACTTGGTCCTGGGAGATGCCCAGTACCTCCGCCCACGCCGCCGCGAGCCGTTGCTCGGTCACCGTGCTCGGCCGTTCGCGGCTCTGCGTGGCGGCCTCGAGCTCTCCGGCGAGCGCCGTCAGGGCCTTCCGGTCGATCTTGCCGTTACTCGTCAACGGCAGTTTTTGCTGCCGATGAAAGGCGGACGGTACCATGTACTTGGGCAGCGACCCACCCAACTGATCCCGCATCATGGCAGGGTCCAGCCGGCCGCCGGAGTAGAAGGCGACCAGTTGTTTACCGCCGTCCGGTCCCTCGGTGACCACGACCGCGCCTTCACGCACGCCGGGCAGCCGCAAGAGACGGTTCTCGATCTCGCCGATTTCAATCCGAAAGCCGCTGATCTTGACCTGCGAGTCACGCCGCCCCAGAAACTCGAGCTTCCCGTCCGGCAGGCCGCGGCCATAATCGCCGCTCCGGTACACGCGCTGACCCGGGCGAAGAGGATCTTGCAGGAACGCGCGTTGCGTGCGTTCGGGGTCGTTAATGTACCCGCGGCCCACACAAACCCCGGAGAAGACGATCTCACCGGGCGCGCCAAGGGGCACCGGTTGCAATTGCTCGTCCACGACGCAGATGAGCACATTGTTGATGGGCCGGCCCAACGGAACGCGTTCCCCAT
>DASPXY010001733.1:0-3030 GCA_035637055.1 Gemmataceae bacterium
GCCAACAAAGTTACAGCCTCTCAACCTCTCGGTCGCGCACGTCCGCTGTGCCAACCGCGGCCTCGTCCGGCCGGCGGGCCGCAACGACAGCGTCGGCCTGCGCCCGGCGAGGACTTACCCTTGATCTGCCTGGGTTCTGCAGGCTCTACCCCGTCGGCCTTTGGTGTTTCGCTGACCAGATCTTGGGGATCGGTGACCACCCCGGTACAATAGCTCAAACAAAGTAACTCTCCCGAACACGGATGCGCTCGTGGATGTTGCTCTCCGCCTGATCGACCTGCCAGCGATGCATCCCGAATTGCTTTGGGAGAGCATCATCGCTGCCGCAGCGGCGGTGCTTGGCCCCGAAGGCGCCACACCCCCATACTCGTTCACCAGGGCGATCGAGAACGTGATGGGCTTCGGGAGTGATCGCTGTCGCTTTCTCATTGACCCGCTTGGCATCGCGGCCAACCGGATCGCTCAAGTGCGGCGCACGTATGAACCATCGCGGTTGGTGGAACTGGCAGCCATCGCCCTCACTGGCTTGGCCCTCCACCACGCAGGCGCTCATGAGATTGTGGACATCGCCGTTCGGGGGCGTGCGGCCGACTATCTCGTCGATCAGGCCCAGCACCAACTGGAGATCGCTGGGCGCTCCCGTCGGCAGGATGTTGAGGTTGCCTGGCGCCAGCGTTGGGAGCGGCTGTCCGCACGCCCAGGCGGGTTTTACCTTTGCGTAACCGAGTTCGAGGGGGCCACCGGACGCCTCGCCTTTCGCCCCTGAGGAAAGGAACCGCCAATGTCCACGGAACCAGCAAGGGTCAGCGACATGACGGCGACCGTCAAGTCGCGTGAGATCCAGCGCGCCCTGCTCGCCGAGATGGCGGGCGACCGCACAGCTGCGATGCGACATTTCCTGGCCGCGGCGCACCTGGAACTGGTCCTGGCCAACGATTATGCGGTGGCGGGTCTGGACGATCTCGCCATCCGCAGTCATTTCAGCGCCGCGTCCTGTTTCTGGCGGGCCGGGCAGATCGCGCAGGCCCAGGCGGTGTTTGATGGATTGCTCCAGGCTCATCCTGATCAGGCCGCAGAGATCCAGCGCGTGCGCGCGGATCTGCTTCAGCACTGCGCTGTGCAGGCGTCGTGAACCTTTCTCGGCCGCTGTGTCCCATGACCACGAAAACTACCTTCCACATCGCCGTCCTCCCTGGCGACGGCATCGGCGTCGATGTTACCCAGGAAGCCGTCAAGGTGCTGCAGGCCGTGGAGCGCGCCTCGGGCCGGTTCACCCTCGCCATGCAGACGTATCCCTGCGGCGCCGACTGCTACCGCAGCACCGGCGAGGATCTGCCCGCGGCCACCGTCGAGGCCGCCCGCAAGGCCGATGCCGTGCTGCTCGGCGCGATGGGCCATCCCGATATCCGCAAGCCCGACGGCACCGAACTGACGCCGCAGGTGACGCTGCGCGTGCTGCTCGACCTCTACGCCGGCGTGCGCCCCTGCCGTCTCTATCCCGGGGCACGCTCGCCGCTGGCCGGCCTCGCCCCCGGCGCGATCGATCTCGTGATCCTGCGCGAGCAAACTGAGGGACTTTTCGCCTCGCAAAAAGGCGGTATTGTGCTGCACGATCAGGTCGCCACCGACACGCTGGTGATGACCCGGTCGGGCATTCGTCGCGTCTGTGAGTTCGCGTTTCGCCTGGCGCGCGAGCGCCAGCGTACCACCCCCAAGGTGACCTGCGTGGACAAGGCGAACATCTTCAAGAGCTTCGCCTTCTTCCGCAAGGTCTTCGACGAGGTGGCGGCGCTCCATCCGGACGTGACCGCCGAACACGCCTATATCGATGCGCAGGCGCTCTACCTGGTGCAGCGGCCGCAGCGCTTCGACGTGCTGGTGACCGAGAACATGTTCGGCGACATTCTCTCGGACCTGGCGGCGGGACTGGTCGGCGGCATGGGCATGGCTCCGTCGGCAGACGTCGGCGATCGGCACGCGGTCTTTCAGCCGGCCCACGGCACGGCTCCGGACATCGCCGGCAAGGGCATCGCCAACCCGGTCGCGGCCATCCTCTCGGCGGGCCTGATGCTCGACTGGCTGGGGCGGCTCCACTGGCAGCCGGCGCTGGTCGAGGCGGCCGCGACGCTCGACCGAGCAGTGGCCCATGTCCTGGCTGAAGGCAAGGCGTTGCCCGTCGATCAGGGAGGATCGGCGAGTACGCGCGAAGTCGGCGACGCCATCGCCGCCGCAGCCTCGGTGATAAGGTGACAAGGTGATAAGGTGACAAGGTGACCGGCTGCATTTGGTCACTGTGTCACCCGGTCACCTTGTCACCTTATCACCCTCCGCGGGAGGCCAGCCATGGCCAGAATCCTGTTGATCGACGACGATCCCGACCTGACTTACATCCTCCGCGAAGACCTCGCAAGGCACGGCCATCAGGTCGATTGCCTCGACAGCGCCGAGCGCGGCCCGGAGATGCTGGTGGACAGGGCCTTTGACCTGGTCCTGCTCGACAACTTCATGCCGAAGATGTCGGGGATCGAATTTCTCAGCGCCCTGCAACAGCGGGGCGTCGACGTCCCGGTGATCCTGATGACCCAATTAGGTTCCGCAGACACGGCCATTCAGGCGATGCGCTTCGGGGCTTACGACTACGTCATCAAGCCCAGGGAGCACCAGGGCCTGTTCCCCCTCCTCCAGCCAATTATCGCCAGGGCGCTGGCCCCCACCCCGCCCCTCGCGGACCATCCCCCCCCGGAACCTCCTCCTCGCCCGTCCGCTGGTCCGATGCTCGTCGGCAGCAAGAGCAAGTCGATGGTCGCCGTCTACATGCAGATCGGCCGCCTCGCCCGGGGTGACACCGCTGTCCTCATCCTGGGCGAGACGGGCACCGGCAAGGAACTGGTGGCGCGGGCCATCCACAGCCACAGCCCGCGCATGGCCCGACGGTTCGTGGCCCTGGACTGTACCGACCTCAGCGAGAACCTCCTGGACGGCGAACTGTTTGGCCACGACGGCACGCTCTTTTTGGACGAGATCGGCGAC
>DASPXY010001734.1:0-2420 GCA_035637055.1 Gemmataceae bacterium
GAGCAGGTGCTCAAGACGCTGACCTATCGCGAGCGCGAGATCATCAAACTGCGGTACGGTCTGGGCGACGGCTACACTTATACGCTGGAGGAGGTCGGCCGCATCTTCAAGGTGACGCGCGAGCGGGTGCGGCAGATCGAGGCGAAGGCTGTCCGCAAACTGCAGCACCCAGTCCGCAGCCGGCAGCTTGAGGGCTTCCTCGACGGCAGCATGAAACGGTAACACGCCACCGCCGGTCCAAAAGGGCCGGCGGTTTTTTTTCGTCCGAGCAAGCCCACGGGTGGCCACCCGTGGGCTTCCGCAGAGGAGGAGACCCCGATGCCCGGTCCCGCTGTCGTCCTGCGCGAAATCCATCGACTCAAGAAGTACGCCAAGGATCTGCAGAATCGCATGGAACAGGGGCCGCGCCAGCTCAAGGCGCACCAGGCGAATATCAGCCGCCAGGAGGACAACTTGCGTCTGGCCCAGGACGGGCTCAAGCAACTCAAGAAGACGATTCTCGACAAGGAGGGGCAGGTCAAGAGCCATAACGGGCAAATTGCCAAGCACCAGCAGCAGCTCAACCAGGCGGCGAGCAAGAAGGAATACGACGCGCTCAAGGTGGAGATCGAGAACGACCGCAAGGCCGTGACCCGGTTGGAGGACGAAATCCTCGACGCGATGGCGGCAGTGGAGGAAAAGACGGCTCAGCTGCCGGCCTTGGAGAAGGCGGTGCAGCAGGCGAAGGCCGACCTGACGCAGTTCGAGCGCGACAGCGGGGCGCGCGTCGCGGCCTTGACGGAGGAGCGGCAGCGCGCCCTGCAGCAACTCGCCGAGGTGGAGGCTGCTCTCCCGGCGGATCTGCACGAGCAGTATCAGCGTCAACTGCGGGGCCGCGGCGAGGACGCCTTTGGGGCGGTGGTGGAGCGAACCTGTCAAGCGTGCTACACCGAGATCACGGCCCAGCAATACAATGACTTGCTGCGCGAGGCATTCGTGACGTGCAAGGCTTGTGGCCGCTTCCTCTATCTGCCGGCGCAGTGACGAAACTCAATCGTCTTCGAGCGTGAGCGAGGCGCAGATAGCCCGGAGCACTGGCTCATTCGATTCGAGTTCGAGGTCGTTGAGTTGACACAGGACGAGGATCGTTCCGCCGGCACAGTAGCAACCGCGCGTCCAGCAAGTGTTGGTCAGGTCGAGGCTGGTGAAGCGAATGTCGTAGCCGACCGCTGGCTGTCCGGCAAGCGAATCGACGCACTCGTCGGCTTCGAGGTCGGGGTAGTCCTCGCGGAGCGCGTCCAAGGCGGTGCGCGTCACCTCCTCGCTGCTGAGGCGGTCCTCGTTCAACGACAGCAGGAAGAACGCAGTGTCGGGGCTTTGCAACAGCACCGTCCAGCCGCTCTCGGTTTCCTCGCGCTCCAGGCGCCAGTTTTCGGGGTAACGGAACCGGATGCCGTTTTCCGCGAATTGTTCTGCCATCGCTCACCGCCTCGCCTCGAGAGAACAAAGATTCTCTCCATTTTACCCGAAACCCCTCCCCCCGACCCCCTCCCCTGAGAGGAGAGGGGGAGAAGAAGAGACGCCGTTTGGCTTGCTCCCCCTCTCCGTTGCGGGGAGGGGGTCGGGGGGAGGGGTTTCGCTCCGCCACTAACCCGCAAGCGGCGGAACCGTTACAATCCGGACGGAGACAACGAATCGTTCCGCAGGTGTCCGCCATGTTCTCCTCGCAACTACCGCTCGTTGCCCTGGTCGAACTGTGTCGCGTGTTGAGGCACAGTCTCGGGGCGGGGATCGCCTTGCGCGACGTGTTCCGCCAGCAGGCGACGCGCGGCTCCGCTGCCGTTCGCGGTGTCGCCCAGCGGATCACCACCCACCTGGAGCGCGGCGAGAGCTTGGAAGCGGCCCTGGAGCACGAACGAGCCGTGTTCCCGTCGCTGTTCCTGGCGATGGCCGTCGTCGGCGAACGCACCGGCAACCTGCCCGAAGTTTTCACAGAACTGGAGAAATACTATCTTCTGCAGCAGAAATTGCGGCGCGAGTTTCGCTCGCGCAGTTTCCTGCCGCTCGTGCAGCTTGCGCTGGGCTTTGTCGTCATCACGATCATGCTGTTGGTGCTCGGCCTGATCGCCCAGTCGCGCGGCGAACCGGGGCCTACGGTGCTCGGCGTACGCGGCCCCGCTGCGGCGCTGATGTTCCTGGTGCTGACGTTCGGGACACTCGGCCTGCTCGTTGTCGGCTTCCGCCTGCTGAAGCGTTCGCTGAGCCGCAGTGGGGCCGTTGACGGCTTCCTCCTGCGGCTACCGGCGCTGGGGCCGTGCTTGCGTGCGCTGGCGCTGGGGCGGTTTTCGCTCTCGCTGCGGCTGACGCTGGATAGCGGCCTGCCCGTGGCCGACGCCTTACGACTGAGCCTGACAGCGACCGACAACACCGCCTTCACGGCC
>DASPXY010001735.1:0-5203 GCA_035637055.1 Gemmataceae bacterium
GTCACGTTCTGGTCGTGGTTCGGCACGAACCAACTCGGCGTCGGGCTGCACGCTTATGGCTTCAGCAACACGCTGGCGATGATCTGCGCGGTCTTCTGGGTCGCGCATCTGCTGGTCATTTTCGCGGCCCTGGTGCCGCTGCGTCACTGGCGTGCGTTCGCGCCCGCTCAGCCGGCGTTGGCCCTCAATGGCCCATCGCCGCCGGCGAAGATCAAGGCCCCGCGTCCGCGTCGCCGCGACGGCGGCTCGACGGGCATCACCAAGTAGCCGCTCCCCGCTTGCGGGTTAGCACACTCCCGAGTGCTAACCCGCAAGCGGGAAAAAGCATCATCCTTTCACCGTCATCAGCGGATACAACTCGACGACCGGCTGCGCGATGTCTGCCTCCTGCAGTGTCGCGATCACCGGCGTGATCTCCTTGTACGCATACGGCGCCTCTTTTTTCAGCTCCTGCCGCCATTTCTCGACGATGTCACGCCGCTGCTTCACGTCGGGCCGATTCGGATCCAGCGCCGTCACGACTCGGAAATCTCGCAAAAAGGCGTCGAGTTGTTCGTCGTCCACCTTCAGCGCCTCGCCGCGCGACATCTGCCGGCCGGCACCATGACAGGCACTGCACAGCGCCTGCCGATTGCCCTTGCCCAGCAGCAGGTAACTGGCGGCCCCCATCGACCCGGGGACAATGACCGGCTCACCCCAGTGGCCGTACGCGGTCTGTTGCATCTGCTGCCAGCCGCCCGCCGGCGTGGCGCCCTTGCGATGGACGAACGCTGTAGCGCCGTCGAGTTCCTCCTCCCACATCAGGTTGTGCGGCGCGTCGTAGATGACTCGGCACACCGTTGGGCCGACCGCGACCTCCAGGCCGCGCCGCACCATCTGCGCCAGGAAAAAGCGATTCCCGAAGGCGAAATTCGCCGCGTTGCGCAGCGACGTCAGGAACTTGCCGAACTCGACGGCGAAGCGCTCGCCGACCGGCAGCGGATAGATGCTGTTGTCCGGGTGGCTGGCGGCGGCGGGGTAGATGCGCCGCATCGCATCGAGGACATAGTTGCCGGTGACGTGCCCCAGGCGCAGCGAGCCGGCGTGGATCATGACGACGATCTGCCCCTCCTTCAGCCCCCAGGCGTAGGCCGCCTGACCGTGGAGGATCTTGCGGACGTACTGAATCTCCGCGAAGTGATTGCCGCCGCCGAGGCCGCCGATCATCGAATCGTGCGACAGTCCGCCGGTCCCCTTGATGTAGTCGCCAAGGGCGTACACGCCGTCGGTCGCGTAACCGCCCTGGCCGTGCATGCGGTCGAGGTTGGCCCATTCCTCGTCCGCGTCGATACCGGCCCACAGTCCTTGCTTGCTCGCCTCGCCCGCAGTGTCGATCAGGCCGGGGAGGCCCTGCCGCACCAGGGCGTCGCGCTGCACGGGCGTCATCGGGATGTTGCGGCCGCCCTCAAAGAACGTGTGCCGCAGGGCGCGGTCCAGTTCATCGAGTCTCGGCCGGACCTGATCGTAGGTCAGCGCCGTGGCCATCAAGCGCATGCCGCAGTTGACGTCGTTGCCGATGGCCTGCGGCACCGCAAAGCCGCGCGTCGCCAGCACCGTGCCGATCGGGATGCCGGCGCCCTTGTGGAAGTCGGGCGTGAGCACGACCTCCAGCACACGCGGGTCTGCGGCGTCGAAGAAGTCCGGCTGGACGCTCTGCAGCGAGGAGACGGTCTCCTGGATGCGCAGGACGCTCTCCAGTTCGTCGATGGCGACGGCTTCGAGAGGGATGTCGGGGTTGGCGAAGATGCGCGTCGGGATGTCCCAGCGATTGGGCAGACGCAGTTCGGCGTTCGTGGTTCGTTCGAGGCGATCGTCTTGACGGCCAGCCATGCAGAGGCTCCTGGGGTCGCGAACAAGGTGCGAAACGATCGAGGAAAGACATCCGAGGCGACACACGAGTTCGGGGTGGGAGCGGCAATACGCTCAGCGTTTTTTCGTTTTCCGTGTCCGCCTGGCGGCGAAAGAATGCATAGTCGTCGGGGCCCTTCAAGTTCGATCACGTTCGCGAGTCAGATCCCAACACACTCATTTCGGAGAACAAATGGCGCTTCTTGCACCCCAATGGAGCGATGGCAATTGGCGAACGAAAGGTTGGCTCAGACAGGCGGAACTCAATAGTCCGCCGCTCTTTCTCGGACAACCGGGGAGATACAGCAATGATCCTGTCACCTTCGCGGCATCCGCAGGCGCCGTCCGGGTCTTCCAGACGGTGTACAACCGGATTGCTTTCGGGCTGCCGTTGCTGAGACTTCCTTTCCTGCCGATTCCCCCCGGTGTCAGTGTTCCCTTGCCCCTCCCAGGGGCCATTCGCCCAGTGAGCGGCAATTACGATGGTCCGACGGTCACTGCGGTTGCGGCCTTGCAAACGGCGCTGGGCCTGTCGGCCGATGGAGCGGCGGGACAGGAGACGCTCACCGCGATGGACGAGCTCTTGCGGGGCATGAACAATGGCACCATCAACGCGGCGAGCACGCCGGTTCAGATCATAGCGTTTCTCATGGCCTTCGGCCTGTTAGGCGTGCCGTAACCGTTCGCCGCACGGAACCGCCGCACGGGAGGCACGCCGCGGAAAGAGGCGGGACTTGCTCCGTCGAAGATGTGGGAGCGCGGGCGTCTCGCCCGCATCGGGGACGCGCGCTCTCCCACATGTCCGACAAAGGGTCGCGACTCGGTTGACATGACGAGTGGCGTCTTGCTCTTGCAACGAGTTCGGGGTGCTTGGGTGGTATAATCGACAGGGGCGTCAACCGTTCCTTGCGAGAACCATGCCATGCCGATGCACGATTGGACGCGGGTGGAAGCTGGCATCTTCCATGCCTTCCATCACAGCTGGATTGAGGAGATCGCACGGGCGTTGAACCGCGGGCTGCTGCCGAGGGACTACTACGCCCTCCCCGAGCAACAAGCCGCCGGGTTCGGGCCGGACGTAGTCACCCTTCAGGATCAAGCCTCCGAGGATGAGGACGCTCCAGGGGGAGGGGGCGTGGCGACAGCCACAGTCTTGCAAACACGTCCGCAAACCCGGTTCACCGCAGAAACCCCTGCTGAATTCTACCGCCGCAAGAAGAGTGGCATTGCCGTCCGTCATGTCAGCGGGGACCGGATCGTGGCGATGATCGAGATCGTATCGCCCGGGAACAAGGCGAGCCGAAACGCCTTCCGGGCGTTCGTGAACAAGGCGTGCGAGTTGCTCGAACACCGTATCCACCTGCTCCTCATCGATCCATTTCCTGCGGGGCCGCGCGATCCCAACGGCATCCATGCGGCGATCTGGGAAGAGGTCGAAGATGTCGCGTTTCAACTTCCCGCGGACAAGCCACTGACACTGGTGGCCTACGAATGCGACCTGACCACGCGAGCCTACATCGAGCCGATTGCTGTTGGGGATGCGCTGCCGAACATGCCGCTTTTCCTGATGCCAAACGGCTGCATCATGACGCCGCTGGAGGCCACGTATCAGACAGCATTCGCGGTCATGCCGCAGCGCTGGCGACGAGTGCTTGAGAAAACGCCAGAAGGCTGACCCGCAGACCGACTAGGTTCAGCAGCGGCCGCGCCACGGCAAGAACGAACTACTTGGAAAGCCGTTCTGGGGCGGCCGGTTGCTGCAACGACTCGTTCGGCCATTCTTGCTCTCGCCGGATGCGCCTCCGGAAGGCCAACCGCAGCACCGTGTCTACCGCAGCCGAGTATGCCAGGGCGAGGACGTGCCCGGCCATGAGTGCCACTCCGAACAGGCCAACCTCCTCCAGCCAGCCCAGGTCTTCGGGTAGCCAACCGGCCGCAAGGTACAGGGTGACCCCGACCGCGTAAACGCCAAAAGCGACCGGCAGAGTGCGAGGGTCAGCGCAGAGGTAGCATTTCCCGCCCGACGCCAGCACGCAGACGTAAGCCCCGGTGTACGCCAGGGCAGTAGCGACCGCGAGCGGCAGAAGCACCGGCTGGAACCCCACACTCAGGCAGGCTACCCAAGCGACCAGGTACACTCCCACGGAGGACCAGATGAAGAACCGCTCGATCCAGTCCACCGTCGGAGACCTCATCCGCACCTCTCCTCGTGGCCGAGCCAGTTCCTCGATTGATCGTGATCCGATGGTCACTGTTTTCGCACGCTCACCAGGATCGGCGAACTCGAATAGCTCACCTTCACCACGAAGTTGATCGACACGTGACAAAGCACACTAATCGGGACATCCTCGATGGGCGCCGCGTTCGGGGCCGCCTTGAGGACGATGTGCCCCTTGCTCGTCGTGCCCAGCAGCGTCTTGCTCTTGCCCGGTACCACCGTCACACCCGGCGGCAGCGGATTGCCGTACACGCTGTTCAGATGCGCCAGCATGACGTCGAGCGAGATGCTCTTGTCGTAGTCCTTGCGGCGATGCACCGTCACGTCGATACGCACCTCCTCGCCGGGCTTGAGGCTGACTTTCTTCGTGCTGACATCGACTTTGAGGATATCTGAAGGGTCAGTCACGGCGACGGTGTGCAGGTTGACGTCGAACAGGCCGCGACCGCCGCCGGGGAGGTAAATCTCCTGCCGCGGCGTGGCGGTTCGCACCAGCGTCGTCTCCTTGCCGGCTCCATCCTTGACGACGCCCGTGCCGATTAGCTCGACGTTGGCGGCGGCGAGGGTCGCATTCGGCCCGGCGGTCAGTACCACCACGCCTTGCGTCATTTCCGGCAGAATCGTCAGCGGGCTGGCTGTCACGTCCTTCGGCAGCCCCTTCACCTCGACGCGAACCGGGCCGGCAAAGCCGTGCAGGCGCGTGACCTGGATGTACCACGCCGTGCTGGAGCCAGGGCCGATCATCGCCTTATCGGGGTCGCAACGGAGCGTGAAATCAGGGCGTGCGTGGTCGGCCTCGATGTGGTAGATCGCGGTGTCGCCGCCCTTGCTGTTGAGGTCGCGCACGCGCAGGACGTAATCGCCGTCGGCCGGCGGTGTGAAAACCAGCGCTGCCTCCTTGCCGTGCGTGTCGTCGTTGCTGACGAGAACGGCCCCCTTGGTGCTGAGCACGTCGAGCACCGCGTGCAGACTGGAGCACAGCGGCGTGCCGAAACGGCGAGCCTTGGTCTCGAAGCGAATCGCCTGCCCCTTCTTCGCGGCGAACACAAAGTGATCGAGGTCGCGCTTCTTGCCGATGCGGCCGTTGATGCCGCAGGG
>DASPXY010001736.1:0-2635 GCA_035637055.1 Gemmataceae bacterium
GGAGGCCGCAGGGGCACATTACACGCGGTACTGTGACGACCTGGCGTTCAGCTGGCCGCATGGGTTCAGGGCACCGTCGGACTTCGAGCCGGGCGTGCGGGCGACGCTGCACGAGTTCGGCTACGCCCTGCACCCGGAGAAGGGGTGGCGCGCTTATCGCCGCCGAGACGAACCGGAGATCACCGGCCTGATCCTGACGCGGCACGGGCGCATCCGCCTGCCGGACAAGTTGCGGCGAACGATGCAGAACTTGGCTCGCAGCGACGATCCGCGCGACGCCCAGCGGTTGGAGGGGTATCGCGGCTACGAGGCGATGGTGACCAAGCGGCCGCGTCGGAAGTTGTCCTCCGCCCCACGCCGACCGCAGGCAGATCGTCCCCAGCCGCCTGTCCCTGTCAGCCGACCGGTTCGCGACTCGGACACAGGCGAGGAGGATATCCCCTTCTGAGGAGGCGCCCTTATACGGAATCGCCTTGGCAATTCTTCCTTGACCAACCCGAAGCGTCAGCGAGGACGGTCCTCGCTGACGCTTCGGGTTGGTGTTGACCACGAACGACCAACGCGATTCCGTATTAGACCACTTTTCCCCTCTTTATACGCGCCGAAATTGCCGGTCGAGATCCTGACGGCTGAACAGCAACGCCGTCGGTCGGCCGTGCGGGCAGTGATGGGTGTCGTTGGCGAGCTGGCGCTGCGCGACCAGGGAGGCAATCTCGTCGGGCGTCAACGGGTCGCCGGCACGGACCGCGCTGTGACAGGCCATCAGGCTTAGCAGATCGTTGAAGAGATGTTCGCGCGTCGGCGGCCGTTCTTTGCTTCCCAGGTAATCAACGACCGCCTTGAGGACCGTCTGTGGCGGTCGATTGCCGAGGATCGCCGGGTAGCTCGTGAGTAACAGGGTGTTGCCGCCGAACGGCTCGACGCCCAATCCCAGGTCGACGAGTGCGTCGCGGTGCTCCAGGGTGCGTGCCGCCTGTTCGGCGCTGAGTTCGACCGTTTCGGGGATGAGCAACTGCTGCACCTCCAGCGTTCCGGTGCCGATGCGCCGCTTCAATTGCTCGAACAGGATGCGCTCGTGTAGGGCGTGCTGATCGATGACGAGCATTCCTTCCGCCGTCTCCAGGACGAGGTAGGCGTTGTGCAGCTGAATCGCGTTGACCGGGACGACGCCCGGCAGCGACAGGGGCGGTATCGGTGGCGCGGCTGCGGGTTGCTCGAACGCGCTGGCCAGGGAGGCGGGCGCGGGCGGAGGCGGTAACGAAGGGCTGGCGATCGGACCATTGCCCGGCGTGGTGATGACGGGCGGGGGCGGCAGCGGGGTGCTGGCCGGAGCGACGGGCGGTTGCAGCCATAGCGAATCGCTCGGCGACGGCGGGGGCTGCGGGGCGTCGAGCGTCGAGGTCACCTTGAGCTTGGCGGTCAGGTTCTCGGCGCTGAGGCGCTGCCGGACGCTGCCGAACACCAAGCCGTACATGGCGTGGCCGTCGCGGAAGCGCACCTCGGCCTTCGTCGGGTGGACGTTGACATCGACGTGGTCGGGCGGCAGCTCAAGGAAGAGAAACGCGACCGCATAACGGCCTGTCATCAGCAGACCGCGATACGCTTCCTGGATGGCGTGACCGAGACTGCGATCGCGAATCCAGCGGCCGTTGACGAATAGATATTGCATCTTGGCATTGCCGCGTTCGCAGGCCGGATCGGCGATGAAGCCGCGCAGCGCCACCGCCCCGTGTTCCGCCTCGATCGGGTAGAGCTGATCGCGCACCTCGGCTCCGAAGAACAGGCCGAGCCGGTCGCGCAGGCTGGCGCTGGCGGGGACTTCGTAGACGTGCTTGCCGTTATGGCGCAGCGTCAGGTACAGGCCAGGCCGAGCCAGGGCCAGGCGCGTGAATGCCTCGCAGACGTGGCCCATCTCGGTCGAGATGGTGCGCAGGAATTTGCGACGCACGGGGGTGTTGTAGAAGAGGTGGCGGACCTCGATGCGCGTGCCGGGGGCGCCGTTCCACGCCTTGACCGGCGACAGGTCGCCGCCGTGGCAGGTGATCTCGGCACCGCAGGGCCGATCCGCAGGGCGCGACTGCAGCGTCACCTGGCCGACGCCGCCGATGGACGCGAGCGCCTCGCCGCGGAAGCCGAGCGTGCCGATGCGGAACAGGTCGTCGGCGTTCTGGAGCTTGCTGGTGGCGTGACTGGCGAAGGCGAGCGGCAGGTCATCGGAGGCGATGCCGCAGCCGTTATCGACGACCCGGATCATCTCGGTGCCGCCGGCATCGACGTCGATGTCGATGCGCGTGCTGCCGGCATCGACGCTGTTCTCCAGCAGTTCCTTGAGGACGGACGCAGGCCGCTCGATGACCTCGCCGGCGGCGATTTTGGTGATGACGGAGTGCGGTAGCTGCTGGATACGTGGCATAAGAGGGATCCACGAAGACACACAAATAACCAGGATGGCGGCCCCGGTCAGCTTCAGCCGTTGGTTACTCGCGGCCCTCTGCAATTTCCTGAAAACCAGCCAACACTTTTGGAAGCAGTGTCGGGTCAAACTCGAATCCGAACTCTACCGCATGGCGGTACGGGCTCGCCTCTCCCTTGTGTATGCGTTTCGTGACCAACCCTCCGACGGCCATGTGACCCC
>DASPXY010001737.1:0-6178 GCA_035637055.1 Gemmataceae bacterium
TGTCAGCGTCGGCAACCTGGACTCCGTTGGGGAGGTCGAACGCGAGGGTCACGGGGTCGTTGAACCCCTTGCGGGTGATCTTGACCGTTACCGGGGCGGTGTTCCCCTGGTAGATGGTTTGAGGCTCGGGGGCCGTCAGGGTCAACTCCTCGCCCTTGTCGCCCTTGCCGGTGGCCGTTTCCGGCTTGCTGCAGCCAGTGACGAGGACGGCCGCCAGGGCTGCCGTGGCGGCGAGGGAAAGCCACCTCCCCGGCGAAAAGTGTCCTGCGGTCGGGCAACGGGTGAATCCGGAGTCTGCCGTCATGAGCCACCTCAACGCGAATCGTGCGAGCCCAATGGCGTACGAAGTCTCTGTGTTGTCTGAAGATATATGAAAACGGGTGCGCAGCAAGGCGCCGCGGTCAGGCCCACCCGGTGGGGATTCCGCCACGGCAGAATCCCACGAACACCAATGAATCGCATGGGTCATCACTTTCCTCGCCAGGCGACCTTCTGCCACCGGAGGACGGTGCAACTGGTACAGGCGCTGACCAACCCGGTCCCATCGGGGGAGCAGGCCAAGGCAACCATACCGCCTGGGTGCCCGCGTACCTCGGCAACCATTTTTCCATCCGCCATGTTCCATGTTTTGAAGGAGCCGGCATGGCCGGTGACCAGCATGCTCCCATCGCTACTGAATGCCCAGTCAGAAGGCCCATCCACGCCAAAATCGAAGCGATGGCGCTCGACCTGTTTTATCACGTCCCAAACCGCCACACTGTTGCCATGATGAGCGGCCAGGAGTTTGCCGTCGGGCGAGAGCAGAATGCTGCGAGCCACACACTTCAGGCTCCGTTCCGCTTTCCCCGTACGTAAATCCCAGATCTGGCAATGGGCCGGGAGGCCCTCGACGACGACGGCAATTTTCCCAGCAGCGCGGGCCACCGACAGGTTGCTCAGGGGGCGCAACTGCTCATCCAGCGAAGAACCTTCCTGCCCAGTCTGCACATTCCACACGCGCAACCCCGAGCACTTGTGACCAACCGCATACAGTTGCTTGCCATCCGTTGAAAAGGCGAGGCTCGCCGCCAACCAACCCGGGCGCTGCAGTGTCCGGACGACCTTGGGGTTGCGGGCGCCCACCAGGACGATCTCCTCCTTCTCTCCCAGAAAGGCAGCCCGGTCGCCGGCCGGAGACAGTGCCACCGAGTAACGATAGTCCGGATAAGAGTGACGGGGCACGGTGACCGGAACGCGCGTTCGCGGCCGGAGCGTTCGGCCATCCAGGAAAGAGAACTCGTTGTGGCTGGCGGCAAGGAGCACCGTGCCGTCGGCGGAGAAGATCAACGAGTAACAGATCTGGCTGGGGCCGGAAGGCTGCTGAATGACCTTGCCCGTACTTGCGTCCCAGAGGCGAATGGCTCCCCAGTCCGCGGAAACCACCGTCGCGCCATCACGCGAAAATGCGAGCGTATCGACCCTGTCGATACCTCCCTTCCAGGAGGCGAGCGGTTTGCCCGTGGCGGCATCCAGCCAACGGATTTCATGCCCGCGGCCGGTAAGAGCGATTTTTCTCCCACCCGGCGAGAGCTGTGCTTCACGAAAGCTATCGTGCTCCAGGGCAATGGTCACTCGTGGTTTCCCGGTCGCTACCTCCCACAAGCGCACCCGGTCGTGTTCATGCGTCAACAGGGATTTGCCATCCGCAGAAAAGTCGAAACTGTGGAAGAAGTTCCAGCTGGTTTGGAACTCAAAGAGTTTGCGAGCACTATCGAAAGAACATACGGTCACGGTCTTCCGATCGGCGCCGGATAGCGCCAACCACCGTCCATTGGGGGATACAGCCACATCGTGGAAACCCGATTCTACGGGTAGAAATTCCCGCAGTTTATCGCCGCTGGGGAACTTCCAGGCAATCACTGGCTGGTTGAATCCGGCCGACAGGAGGGTGGCGCCGTCCGGGGCAAAAACCAGCTTGGAGATGGCGCCGTTCTGCGAAGGAAGTTGCGCCTTGAGTTTGCCGGTTTTCAACTCCCAGATCCGGACCCGGAAGTCACCGGTTCCTGTCCGGTGATCGAAGCGGCCGCCCGTCGCCAGATACTGGCTGTCGGGCGAGAACGCGATGCAGCCTTCGCCGGTCTTGGAGCCGGAAAACTCCTGGAGAAGGCGCCCACTCTCCTTCTCCCACACAGCAACCTTCCCTGCCATGTTCACGGCGGCGACTTGCTTGCCGTTGGGGGAAATGGCCACGGCCGCAATGGCCCCCGGCAAACACCAGCGCAGCGACCCAAAGCGTGCGGTTGCTCCCGGCGGCAAAGGGTCGCCATAGGCATCGAGCCGCGGGTTTTCAGAAGAACCCACTGGTCCGCCTGCGAGGAGACATGCGAGAAAACCGGCTGGGAGAACCATCGTGGAACTTGCCATGATCGCTCCTTCCTCTGGCGTAGTTTCCGATTCAGCGAGTGCTCACCGGCTCCCGACCAAACACCCACTGCCCCGCCTTCATCACCGCCTCAACATTTTGCAGACACGCGAGGTCTTCCAATGGGTTGCCCTTGACGATGACGAGATCGGCTCGCTTGCCCGGCGTCAGCGTGCCGCGGTCGCCAAGCCCAATGGCCTCCGCCGCGGTGCCGGTCACCGCCCGCAGCACTTCCGACGGCGTCAGCCGCAGCTCGATCACCGCCGCCCGCAGCCCGAGGTCGAAACGGTCGACCGGCGTCATGCGCACGCCGGCGTCGCTGTGCAGCGTGAAACGCAGGCCGAAGTCGATCATGCGCCGCTCGCAGGCGAAACGCATGTCCAGCCGCCGCACCGGGCCGATGTTGAGAGCGGCGATCTGCGGCAGGAACGCCCGGCGCGTCGTCCCCGACATCGTCAGGCCGACGTACTGCTCCTGGTCGCGGATGCGCTCCGCTAATTTCGGCTCGAATTCGTAGCGATTTTCCTCGATGCGCCAGTCGCAGTGCTCGATGGTGCGGACGCGGGCGGCGACGGCGCCGGGGAGGGCGGCACCACTCAGGACATGAGCGGCGGTGTGCTTGCCGGCGGCGCGGCCGATGTCGGCGATCAGTGTCAAGGTCTCCGGGTCGTACTGCGCCTTCATCGGATCGGAACTCGGCGTCATGTTGCCGCCGGTCGCCATCACCTTGAGGAAGTCGGCGTCCTCGGCGAGCATGCACTCGGCAGCGGCGCGCACCTCGCTCCGGGTATCGGCGATCAGCCCGAGCCAGTGGCAGTGCCCCCTCCGGGTGGTGATCGGCGAACCGCAGGAGAGGACGTCGGGGCCAGGCGCCTTGCCGGTGCGGATCAGGTCGCGCACGCGCTGAATGACCCGCCCGCGGCCGCCGCAGTCGCGCACCGTAGTCAGCCCCGCGTGCAGCGCGGCGCGTGCGTTGGCCAGCGCGCGCGCCAGGAGTTGCTCGTCGGACTCAGCGCCGACCTGTTCGATAATCGCCTCGTTGGTGTCGAGTGCGGCCATGACGAGGTGGACGTGAGTGTCGATCAAACCGGGCAGGATGGTGCAGCCAGGGAAGTCGAACCGCTCGCCGGAACAGGCATTCGGCGGCAACAGGCTGCGCTCGGCGGACTCGATGCGGTCGGCGTCGAGGCGGAGGACAGGACGGATGAGGGCGGCCGTGCCGGTGCCGTCGCAGAGACGGTCGGCGGTCAACAGCGCGGTGGTCATGATGGCTCCCTGAAACGGCGAACAACGGCTTCAGGGTATCACAAGCGCGGCGCCCGGTGCTACCAACAAATGACGTGTCGGGCCACGGCGGCCACCTCGCCGAAGTGAAGGCGAGCCGGCTGCGTCCGGGGAGGCCGATGTCACGCTATGGCGAGCGGCGCGGCGTCAGCCCGCCGGTAAAGCCTTACCGGCGGGCTGACGCCGCGCCGCTCGCTGTGGCATTGGCCACGCTCGACGCAGGAATGACTCATGACTCATGACGAAGGATCAATAGCGCCACTCAAAGCCGACCGTCAGTCCCTGCGCCCAGAAGTCGCTCGGCTTGAACGGCACGAGCGGACGCGGTTGGCCCGGTGCGACGGCTGCCGTGAACGGTGGGATCTTGCCTTCGTCCAGCGCACGGTCGATCTGGTCGCCTGGCCGCACCACACTGCTGACGTACAGGAAGTTGTAGCCGACAAAGGCCCGCAGCTGATCGGTCAGCTGATAGCCGACCTTGAGACCAACCTCCGGGACCACCGCGAAGCGGTCGCGGCTGAAGGTGCCGCTGTTGCTGTCCAGCGCCAGCAGCCCCTGGCCAAACTGCCGCCCTGCCACCGTCGGGTCGAGCGGCGTGATCGTCGTCGAACCGTGGATGTCCACCACCTGATGCACGACACCTAGCCCCAGCTTGAACGTGCCCTCCACGAGCCAGCGACCGTACCGATACTCCGCCACCACGCCGAGCTGAGCGCCATAGAAATCGTTCTTTGTGTCGAAGCGGTCGGTGACGATGATCCGATCACCCACGTTGATGCCCGCCGCCGGCACCGCGCGCAACGCAACCAGATCCTCGGTAATGTGCAGTCCTTCATCCAGGTGCAGGTAACGGAAGCCCGCCAGCACATCGACCCGGTAGTCGCAGCCGCAACAAATGTTGCGGCGAGCGTTCAACTCGGCCCCCCAGAGTTGCGTTGACGAGTCAATGGTGAGTCTCCCCTGGCTGGCGAAGGCGTCGCCGGGAACGATGCCGGGCGAGGCCACCAGTTCGGCGTTCTCGCGTGTCCCGAACGGCGTGACGCCGAGGAACGGCCGGGCGATGACGGGCGTCGTCAGGCTATCGACGGCGAAGTTGTTGGCACTTTGCCCGAGGAAGAAGCCGCCGCCCTCGATCGCCCACAGGTGCTCGCAGTCGAGCCAGTAACCGACCTTGAAGCGAAAGCCGGATTGCCCATCAAAGGTGATGGGCGAACCGCCGAAGAGGGTTGTCGTCGTGGGGAAGCCGAGCACCCCTGCCACCGGCGTCGGGTTGAGTGGGTTCGTCGGTACGTTGACCCCCTGGGGCACATTGGGCGGGCTGGTGGTAGCCAGTACCGGGGTGTCGAAACCCTTGCTCCACCACAGGAGGTATTCGCCGCTGACATAGAACCGGCCCTGCGGGGTCAAGATCGACCGCCACCCAAACACCGGCGGAGCGCTGAGCGCGTTGCCATCGCCCTCGTCCGCGGATTCACCAGCGGGGATCGCCACTCCGCCCGCTCCCAGGGGCCGCGGGATGTCACTGGCAAAGGCCGACTCCAGCCCGGGCGGCAGCGCGGGGTGCGGCGAGGATCGAAGATCGGAACTCAAGACTTGATGCTCAAGCCCGTGGGCCGCGGCCAGTGGGCTTTCCCCCACCCCCTGAAAGGGCGCAGGGGTGTCGGCGACGGCACGGAAGGACGTGGTGATGACCGGCGCCGTCTCCGCGGGGGGATCATCCAGGGGTTGCGGCCGGCCGAGCCCGATGCCGGACGAGCGGCTCAGGGGAACACCTTCTGTCCGGGCGATCGCTAGTGGGCGCGGGGCAGAAGGTCGCCAGGCCGGCTCCTGTGCGGAGGCACTGCCGACGAAATAACCAGCCCACACGCACAAACCACGCAGCCAGAACCGTCTCATGGGGTAGCCCTCCCGCAGTTGCCAGTTGTCAGTTCTCAGTTGTCAGAAAAGGCAGGACAGTCCCCCGTCTCTGCTGACAACCGACAACTGACAACTGACAACTGCTCGTATTAATCGCCCCTTTCCCTATCGGCCGACTTGCCCGCGAAGCCAGAGGCGTTCGGGGAAGAGGGAGGATACGCGTAAACCCGCGGCTTGGCACGTCCGGCACAAACCCTAGAACTCGACAAGTTTCGCGCTCGATTCTGTCGGATGTGCCGGTTGGAATGGCCGTGTCCACAGTTCAGGCGGCAGAGCTTGCCCAATCCCCCAAACCTGCGGTCGGACAAGGTGCAGGGCGTCTGAAAGAGTGACCTTGAGGCAAGGGGGCCGAGCAGCTGAACGACTCCCTGGACTGTCCGGACGTGGGGCAGGTGTGCCGGCTGGAGCGGGTGGTCAAGCGTGACGGGAAAGCGACACGGGAGGTGGAGTAGGCGATCACCAGCGTGGGGCCGCAGTGGGCAGACGCCAGCGCGCTGTTGGGCTGGTGGCGCGGGCACGGGGGGATCGAGAACCGGGTGCCTTGGGTGCGCGACGTGACGCTGGGGAGGATGCCAG
>DASPXY010001738.1:0-2694 GCA_035637055.1 Gemmataceae bacterium
CCGGCCGGCCGGCGCCGCGGGACGATCTGCCTCACTTCCTCCTGAAAAGCCCGAGCGGGAACGCCTCCCCCGGATTGCCCGCGAAAAGGTGCCGGACATGCTCGCTTTTCACGACGGCTTCCGCGTCCGAGCCAAGGTAGCGGATCTTGTAGTCCTCGCCTTCTTTGCCCATCAGGCAGGCCGGGTGCCAGCCGCCTTCCTTCTTCGCCATCAGGGCCGCCCCGTCCCTGGACAGGATGACGTTCGCCCGAGTAAACTGGTTCGGCATGGTGCCGCCCCCGAGCCCAGCGTTTCCCGGCTTGTCAAAGCCGATAACGCGGACGTCGTAGGTGTCGCCGGCCTGTTTGTCCAGCACGGCCGCGAAAACCTCACGTTTGTGGACCACGCCGATCAGGTCGGGGTTGGCTTTCGTCAGCACCGGGTTGTGTTTCAGGTTCTTCGCCTTGTACATCACCGGGGTCAACTTCCCCCCTTGCACTTCCTTGATGCGCAGGCCGCAGTACTTGATCGTCTCGTCCAGGTCAACGAACCCATCCTTGTTGAAGTCGGCCTTGCCGTAGAGCGCCTCGAACAGGGTGATGTCGAACTCGATGCCCGAGACCTGTGTCGAAAGGCAACAGCACAGCGCCGTCACGTTGGGCGGCATGGGGTCGCCAGGAAGTTCTTTGGGCCAGTTGCCCGAGCAGCAGGCATCGTTCACGACGATGGCGTGACACGGGAGCTTGGCCAGTTTCGTTTTGATGTCCCGCGGCCGCACCGTACCTTGACGGGTCGCGAACACACTCTCGCCGTCGGCGGTACAGGTTCCGTGGCAAGCGATGAACACCATCACCAGGTCGTCTGCCTTGGCCTGCTCGCACATCCAGTCCAGACTGTCGAGCAACTCCTTGCGGGTGGCCTTCTTGCCGGTGAGCACGCGCGCATGCACCTCGCGGTAGACGCCCTTGCCCTGGTCGCGGACGACCCTCTCGAACCCCTCGGGGAGGAACTGCCAGCCCTCTTCCTGGCCGATACCGACCACGTACAGGTCAGCGGCCTTCTTCGCAGGGCCATCCGCCGCCCTGAGCAGTAAGGGGGAAAGGCACAGCACGACCACCAGGCACAAGCGACGCATAACCTGCCTCGACGAAACGGTTGATCTGACACCGGCTCATGCCGGGGGCCGCGGGCCTCGGGTCGCGCGTCCTCAGACGACCGACCCGCGCACTCGCCCATCAAGGATCTGACCACCGCTGCCCATTTGGTTGCCTAAATCCGCCAACGGCGCCGGGTTTTCGGGCCGTCGGTGTTCCACCTGTCGTGGGCCCCTAATGAATGTTGACGACCAACAGCGGTAGTCAGAGCCCGAGCGCCAGCGAGGGACGTAGCAGACTGCTCCGTGGGAATCTCCTACCCCCCTCGCTGGCGCTCGGGCTCTGACCAAAGGCGCTTACCGAACTTGGTCGTCAACATTCATCAGGATGCAAGTGAGGTAGGTGGGAGTTGGTTGTACCCCGCCAGGCGTGGCACTGACAGGTCAGCAGGAAACGGCCCTGGCGGTCTGACGGATTCGCTCCGCCAGGAACGACCAGTTCGGCAAGTGTCGTTGGCACTCTGCAATCGACGCGGGGCGTGGTGTGGACGGGTGGCCCGGTTTCCACGCGGCCTTCACTGCTGCGTTGCGAGCCAGAGTCGGGCGAGGGCGACGACGACCGCCTGGGGCCCAGCCCCGGCAGCCCCGGCCGTCTCGACCGCCGTCCCGCCAGCAGCCAGCGTTCCGGCCCAGGAGCCATCGGGTAGGAGGGCCAGGGACACCTGCGTACCAGGCGGCAGGCGCTTGAGCGCCTCCCCCTTGGGGACCGGGGCCGCCTGCCGTTGCGCCGCGACGAGTTTGGCGACACAGTCCGGGCAACGGCTCTGCTGAAACTTGGCCAACCATTGCGCCCGGTACTTGTCCACGGCGTAGTGCTGGAACTCTTGCAGACAGCCGCACGCGCGCGCGACCAGCGGCCGGGCCACGATCTCACCTGTTGGTGGTAACCCCATCACTTATCCTCCTCGCGCCGGGCCAGCACACTTTCAGTCTATGGATTGCCGCCCAGCCTGACCGGCCCTCCTTGATGGACTTGGCGAAGGTGGCCCTGCGGGGCTACCACGGAAGCGTTTGCTGAGATGCTTCCGAGGATGGCGGTTTTCGCAACCTTGAGCATTGGGGCCGATAAGCCAGTTTGCTCGTCCATTCGGAACCCCTACAACAGCGAGTGCTCGTCGAAGCCCAAGGTGCCCGTCTCGGTGGCGAGAGCCACCTCGAAGCCTGCCTTGGTCAACGCCTCGAACGGGTGAAGCGCCTCGGTGAACAACAAGCGGTGCGCTTTCCATCGAGGAGCAAACGCCGTGATAGACTCTGCGTCCCCTTTCCGTCGTTAGACACTCAAGGCGCGGGCATCCCCTTGGCGCGGCGTGCGGTGGCTGCTCGTGCCTCCTGCGTCAGCCACGCCTCGGCCGGTCCGTTGGCCAGATGCTCCAGGAGGCGGCGCGCATCGGCAGTCCCGAGCCGTTCCAGGACCTCCACCCCGCGCTGGGCACGCAGCAGGGCTGGAAAGTTCCGACTCTTTTTCAGCAGCCGGTCCGCGCGCCGACTGGCCTCCGCGGAGGGCGCTTGGAGCAACAGTTGAGCTAGTGCCGGCGCCGCCAACGGGCCCAGCTTCTCCAACT
>DASPXY010001739.1:0-3527 GCA_035637055.1 Gemmataceae bacterium
ATGAACTCGGTCGCGAGGAAGTCAAGCAGTTCCGGGTGCGACGGCCGCTCGCCCTGCGAGCCGAAGTCCTCGAGTGTCGCCACCAGGCCGCGGCCAAAGTGATGATGCCAGACCCAGTTCGCAATCACACGCGCCGTCAGCGGATTGGCCGGATCGACCAGCCAGCGCGCCAGGTCCAGCCGCGTCGGTTTCCCCGCGGCCCGTAGCGGAGGCAGCACCGCCGGCGATCCCGGGGCGACCTCGATTCCCGGCCGCAGGAAATCTCCCCGGATCAGCACGTGCGTTTTGCGCGCCTTGCCCTGAGCCAGCGTCATCACCACGGGCGCCGGCGGCGCCTTCTTGTCCTTGACGTCCTTCGGCGGCGGTGGGGCAGGCTTCTCGCCCGGCAGCGGCGCGGGCAGATCCATCTCGACGTCGCTGTTGAAGAAGGCAAAGAGCTGGTAATACTCTCGCTGACTAAAGGGATCGTATTTGTGATCATGGCACTGAGCGCAGCCCATCGTCACGCCGAGGAAGACCTTCGCGGTGGTGTTGACGCGATCGACGACCGCCTCGACGCGGAACTGCTCCTTGTCAACGCCGCCCTCGCGGTTGGTCAGCGTATTGCGGTGAAAGCCGGTCGCGGTCTTTTGCTCCAGGGTGGCTCCCGGCAGCAGGTCGCCGCCGAGCTGCTCGATCGTGAACTGATCGAACGGCAGATCGCAGTTGAGGGCGTCGATGAGCCAGTTGCGGTAACGCCAGATAAACGGACGTGGGCGATCCGCCTCGTAGCCATCACTGTCGGCGTAGCGGGCGAGGTCGAGCCAGTGCCGGCCCCAGCGCTCGCCGTAATGCGGTGACGCCAGCAAGCGATCGACCACCTTCGCATAAGCATCGGGAGAGACGTCGTGGACAAAATCATCGACCTCCTGCGGAGTCGGCGGCAGTCCGAGCAGGTCGAGGCTGAGGCGACGGATGAGGGTGGGTCGATCGGCCTCTGGGGAAGGCGCGATCTTCTCCGCTTCCAGTCGAGCGAGGATGAAGGCGTCGATCGCGTTGCGGGGCCAGTCAGCGCGGGAGACTTTCGGCACCGACGGCCGCTTGATCGGCTGAAACGCCCAGTGATCTGACTTCGCGACGGTGGCGATTGTGCCAGGCAGGCGCGGCCACTTCGCTCCCTGCTCGATCCAGGCGCGGAGTTTACCGATCTCCTGTCGCGTCAATTGGGGTTGGTCCTTGGGCGGCATCGTGACGTCGGCGTCGAGGCCGGCGACAAGCTGCAGCAGGCGGCTGCCTGCGGCCTCACCGGGCCGGATGACGGCGCCGGAATTGCCGCCCTTGAGGGCCGCGCTGCCGTCGTCAAGACGCAGTCCGCCGCGCTGCTTCCTGGGGCCGTGGCAGGATAGGCACGACCGATCGAAGATCGGCTTGATGTCGCGCTGAAAATCAACGGGCCCTTGTGCCGCCGGCGGGAGCTTGTTGATGTCGATGCGCACGGGATCGTCGCCGGCCCAGAGAAAGCCCGTCAGAGCGAACAAACCGCACAGTGCCAACATTCGTCGCATGGGGGACTCTCTGGCGGAAAATCATTGCAATCGGTGGCGAGCGGCGCGGCGTAAGCCCGCCGGTTGTGGCTTCACCGGCGGGCTTACGCCGCGCCGCTCGCCTGGGTGGGAATCGCCTGCTGAGCGCGCTTCGCGACGGTGTCCTTGACCGTCGCACTAATGCACCAGGCCCCGATCAGTCCCAGCACCGCCGTCAGCAGCAGGACCAGCCCCAGCACCACGAACACCGGCCTGGGAGGGCTCTCATACGGCTCCTCGGCGCGCTCTGGGGCCGGCTCCTGGCTTGAGGCCGGCCCCATCTCGACAGTCGCCTCGTCATCCGGCGCTCGCTCGGGGGCCGTCTGGTCGGTCGTCTCGACGCGCCGCCGGCGTGTGGGCGGACTCACCGCCTCGGTGGTGTCCTCGGCCCGGTTCGCGGACACGGGAAGCGGCGGCATCTCTTCCGTCCCGGCAGCGGTGGCGGCTGTTTCCTCCTCCACCGGCGCGGTCTGCTCTGCGATCGCCTGGGCGAGAAACTTGGCCTTGCAGCCCGGACAGCGCACACTCTTGCCGACGAGGTCCGTCCGTACGCGCAACCTGCGGCCGCAGGCATCACACTGGATGAATACGGGCATCTGGGCTCCCTGAAAGGCCGCGCCGCTCGTTAGGTCGAAACCCCTCCCCCCAACCCCCTCCCCGCAACGGAGAGGGGGAGAAGAAGCGGCGTTTGTGTCTTGCTCCCCCTCTCCGTTGCGGGGAGGGGGTTGGGGGGAGGGGTAAGACAGCTCGCGCCGCTCGTTAGGTCGCTTCACCGGGACCGAGCCGCTCACGGGAGAGGCGGCAAAAACGGCGGCGCCCAGACGGCGTGCTGCCAGAGCACGTTGCCCGTCGCCAGGTCAACGGCCTTCAGCGTGCGCGTCCGCTTGAACATTCCCGGCCGGCCGCCCCCGGTCACCTCCTGCACAGAGTACAGCCGCGGCCCGACCACGGTCAGCGCCTGTGCCCCCGCAAAGGGCACCTTGGCGACACGCTTGCCCGTCTCCAGCGAGAAGACCGACCAGGCGTACTCGCCCGGCGGCAACTTTTCCTTGGGGATTGCCTGGTGAACGAACACGAAGCGCCCATCCATCCCCAGCTGCGGCCAGAGCGATTGGCCGCGCATCAACTCGACCTTTGGCGCCGCCTTTCCCGTCTCCGTGTCCCACACTTGCAGCTCGAGTTTCTCCAGCCCGCCGACCTGTTCCTTGGTCAGCACAGCGGCCTGCTTGCCGATGAGGAGCGGTTTGGCCTGCCAGTCCGAGCCGGTCCACACCGACGCCGGTTTGACAGTTGCGAGTTCTCCTTTGAGCAGCGGCGGCGGGGCGACGGGAGGCGCCTTGGGATCGACGCGCCCTGAGTCCAGGTGGACGCGAACGGCGCCGCGCTCATGTTTCCGGGCGCGCGCCTCGATCTCGGGCGTTGGCCGAGCGCCGCCCGCGTACCAGGCCCGGGCTTCCCAGCGGAGTACCAGAGCGTCCTTGCCGTCCGGAATCGCCTCGGAAGTGAATGAACGGCCGTAGGTCGTGCCGACGGATACCCAGTCCGGGAATGTGATGGGGTCAGAGCGGAGCAGCACCTTGCCCTTGTCGCGAACGTCGAGCATCATCAGGCGGATCGCGTTCGCCTTGCCCTTCTCGGCGGCCTGACAGACGAGGCGATCACCCATCAATGCCAGGGGGCGGCAAGGCTCGGTGAAGTTCCACAGCACCTTGCCGGTCGCCAGGTCCAGCGCTTCAACGCCGCCAGCTGCCGCATGGACGTAGCCGGCCTTGCCGTCTCGATCCGCGACGCCGTTCGGGAACAGGGCAAAGGGGAGTTCATCCGCGCTCGCAGGGTGGATGGCGCAGAGGCAACAGAGCACCGGTAACAAGTGAAGGGAAGCTCGGATCATGGCTGGATCTCCCCGGTGTGAGGGTGCATGGGCTCTTGCTCCTCGCCGGTTGGGGAGAGGGGACGAAAGTACAG
>DASPXY010001740.1:0-3705 GCA_035637055.1 Gemmataceae bacterium
ATGCCGCGGGCCTGTCAGGGAAGCCCGGCCCTTCCTCTCCCACGCCCCGCGCTGTTCGATCTGGCCCCGGGCAGCGGCCGATCGCTCCGCACGTCCTGGGCGGACGCGGCGTCCGCGGCCTTCGCCGCGGCGGCGCCGCTCGCCGACACGGCCAAGGCGCCGGGGAACGGGCTCCCGGATGGCTACTCCCTGTCGCCGGACCTGGTGGAGGAGCTGGTAGCCGACCTGGCGCGGGCCCTGCAGGGGAGGCGGTCGCCCCTGGGCCGGCGCTCGTGACCGCGGGTTGCTGGGGGTGTCGCGGTACGTGATCGCCGGGCAGTCGCCCGAGTTCCTCGGGTGGCGCGGGGCGCTCGCGGACGTCGAGATGATCCTGAGCCTGGCCCCGGCCTGCACGGTCGGCGTCGATTCCGCTGAGTCCGACGGCGGGGTCTTGAAGATTCTCGCCAGGGAGGGATGACAGGTGAGGCCGGGGGCCATCACCCGTCCCTTGGGATCCTCCAACATGATCGACGGCCCCGCGCTGGAGTGGTTGACCCGCCAATCGAGTCCGCGCGTCTGGCTGTCCGCCGGAGGTGTGACGGGCGTGGGCGATGTCCAGGGCACGGAGAACCGACGCTACGCGGAGGAACTCTGCGTGCGAGGTCGAATCACCCACCTGGAAACCATAGAGGAGTTTCTGAGGTTCTTGGGGCATTGACTTCTGGCCTCCGTGCCAGCCCCACTTCGGCAACGACCCGGTCGCAAGGACGCCGGTGAAGGTAGTCCCGAATGCAGGTCAGGTTTGGCGATCCAAGGAGTGCCAGAGAATCCCTGGAAACCAAGGAAAAACAGCATAAACTGTGGAAAGGATAGACCGCGTTGGAACGGCCATCAGTCGTCGTAAGCTATTAAATTGCAAAGAGATGTGACCAAGGCAACTACTGAACTGTCGATCCGGTGCTCTTCTGGCCTCGCACGTGACAATACCTTCCTTCTACTCTCTACGCCCGCCCGCAGTCCAAACCCTGTCTAAGGTCGTGGGCATGAAGTCGGATACTGGAACCTGCTCGTTGAGTTCCTGCACGCAGGTCGTCCGCCCGTCTGGAGATGCCGAACTCGCAGAGCAGGTCCGGCTCGTCCTGCAGGTTGATCTCCTGCACGATCGGGATGAGGATGCCGCGTTTTTGTTGTTCCTCGATCCACAGGCGGACCGCCAGGAACGGGAAAGCGCATGCGCGCTACGGAGGACGATGATGCGTTCGATCGAGGCGCCTGCCGTTGCTAGAGCGGTTCCCGGGCGAGTGGCCCCCTGGCGGAGCGAGGAGACTATCCTGTCCGCCCCCCTGCGGCCCCCTGGGCCGTCGCGCAGCGCGAACGCGGGCCCCTCGCGGCCACCGATTTGGCCACGGTGGCCGCCAGGTCTGATAATGCAACTTACTGCTGGGGCAGCTGTTGTGTCGTCTCAGGAGTTCGCGGCCAACTGGCCAACCGTCGCTCGGGGAGTTGGCCGCCTGCCCCACCGAGAGCGGCTCCCGGGAGAGTAGCTCCCTCGCTCCGCGAGCGCGTTCCCCGGTGCGCCACCCGACTGGGAACCGCTTTAGCCCGCCGATGCCGGGTTTCCGCGACGGCGTGCGCTGAGGCGGCCTGGCTGCTGGCCGTTGCGCGCTCATTGTGAGCGCGCAACGGCACGCACGGACACCGCGTCGCCGGTATAATGGAATGGGGGGGGCTGAAGCGAATTGATTGCATTGCATTGCACGCTGACACCCCCCACCTCCACAGGCGTTCGGGGTGCGCGCCGCAGGCCCTGCAGTCGCCCCCGTGCGCGGAGGGGCTGGGCAGCGATATTGCCCCTTTGGCGATCCTCATTTAACAAAGAGTCCTAACGCTGTTTACGGCTTCCTTCATCGCCATCACGGTGCCGGCGCAGCAGAATCGTCTGCCTCTTCCGGCGGGATTGCCGCCAGCTCTGCTTCAGCCTGCTCCGACAGTTCTTGCCGGTGGGGAACCGGCTCCGGTAACGCGGTCACTTCGACCGCCGGCACACGCTTCTCCAGATCCTCTTCGGTAATTGGGTACTGCTGGCCGCGGAGGTCTTTGAACGTCTTGCGGGCGCGCTTGATGGCCTGTGCGTTCTTCGGGGCAAGGTGGACGTGGAGCAGATCGCCGAGCAAGTTTGCATTCTCCTTGCCTGGGATCATCTTGGCGCCTTCCGTGGTGAACACCGAGATCCACGGCGGCGCGGCGAGACGCCAGTCCAGTTGCGCCAGTCGGCTCATGACCTTGTCCCAGGGGAGCAGCCCCTGCTGCACGATTTCTCCAGCGACGCGAGCCACGGCCTTCTGGATGACCGGCCGCATAAAGGGGTGGCCTTCCCCTTCCGTGCCTTTCGGAGCGCGGACCTCGCGGGCGCCCGCAGCCGCCAGAAGCCGCTCTCGGATTTTTCCGCAGTTGGTCAGCAGGTCGTCAAGCCGGCTGCAAAGGATGCTATAGCTCTCTTCCAGGATCTCTGTGGTCGGCCGTGCCTTCATCTCCCGGACGACCCCAGGCAGATCCCAGCCGATGTACTGGAGGACGTCGTACAGGACGGGGAGTGTCGTGAGCGCCTTGGGATCGCCTTTGTTGATGCTGTTCCCCGCCAGTTTCAGCAGGCCTTCTGCGCCGGCTCTGGCGATGGCCTTGACTCGGCCATCGACTTTCAAGAACTCGTGCTCGTCGAGGACACGTCGGGTCAGAACGGCGAAGCCATCGTCTTCGTCCAGCACGATGTCTTCGGCGGCGGCCGTCTTCACGGCATTCCGGTTGATGTTGGAGAAGAGACGCCGAGTGTGGATTCGACCCTCGGGGGTGTCGTAGTGCGTCACGATCAGGACGCAGATGTCCTCGCGGCTCAGTTCGGGCTTTTGCTTCAGTGCGTCCTTGATGGCGCGTAGCCGGTGCTGTCCGTCCAACACGAAGTAGGCTTGCGTGCCGTCGAAGGTGAGGACGCCGAACTCTCGGTCGAGCCCCTTGAGCATGCCCTCCGGGTCGTCCATCAACAGTGGCGTGTATTGCGGCTCGCCGCCCCAGGCGGCCACGACGAGGCCACCGAGGAAACGGTGCGGGGACTTCAGCAGGTACTCGGTAATCCCCTTCGTGCGGGCAGAGATGGCATGCTGGTTCAACATGCCCAACTCATCATTGCTGCCGAGTTCGTAGGGGAGCTGGACCTGGCGAGCAACCTCGCCGTATTTCATCCTGCAGATGTAGTACCTCCAGTCGCCGACCAAACACCGGAAGGCGGGGAGGAGGGTCTTGTTGCTCATTTGAGTTCCTCAACAGCCAGACACAACCCCTACGGCGGGGCGTAGCGTCCGCGCCCTGGGATGACATTCCGCACACCGCCAACCGGATCTTCGACATCCTCCACATAACGCGGGATCAAGTGGACATGAACGTGCATGATCGTCTGGCCGGCGGTCTCGCCGTCATTGACGCCAATGTTGTATCCACTCGGACGGATTTGTGTTTGTCAACTCATCCTTCATGCGACGGAGCAGATCGTAGATGGCCGCTAGTTCTTCCGCGCTCAACTCAAAGAAACTGATAGCGTGGCGACGCAAGATGACGAGTGTATGCCCCGGTGACACGGGGAACGCATCGGCGACAGCCAGCGCGTAGGCGTTGTCGGCAAGGATCCGCTCCGCCGGTACGGCGCAGCAGGGCAAGCAACTCTTTCCGATTCGC
>DASPXY010001741.1:0-5797 GCA_035637055.1 Gemmataceae bacterium
CTCCAAGCCGAGGTCAAGGACGCCCTGACGAAAGCGCCCGCGCTGGCGCACAGCAGTCCGGCGAAGGCGGAGAAACTGTTGCGGCCGCTGCTCACCCGTCTGCTCGACGATACCCAACTCCCCCAGGAAGAACGTCTCGCCTTCCTGCGCCAACTCAAGGGCCAGCTGGATGGTTTCAAAGAACTCGCCGCCGCGAAGGCTGATGAAGATACCGTCGCCAGCGCGCCGCACAGCGCGCGCACACCAACGGGATCCACGAAGACCGAGAAGAAACCGCGGCCAACGGGTCAAGGCGCCGGAGGCTTTGCCGGAGCGCTCCAGCTGAACACCACCATGACCATTCCGGACGGCGGCACCGTTGTCGTCGGTGGGTACAGCAGCATGGTCGAGGCACGGAACGAGTTCGGCCCGCCGCTTCTCAGCAACGTACCCTACGCCAATCGTCTGTTCCGGAACGTCGGCTACGGGCGGCAGAGTGGTTCTGCCCGTGTGCTGCTCGGGGTACGCATCATCAGCCTGCGCGAAGAAGAGGAGCGTTTCCTTTCGCAAGGCGGATCGCAATAACCAGATTATTCCTTTCTGCCATATTGGAGAGCCGCGATGTCAAGGAAGCCTGTCCTCTGGGTGAGCGCCGCCCTGACGCTGACGCTGACGCTCGGCGCCTTCAACCTCGCGAAGTGTCGCGCTGATGAGTTCGACGACAAACTCAAGCAGTTCCAGAAGCAACGCGCAGGTGAAGCCGTTGCCCTCCAAGCCGAGGTCAAGGACGCCCTGACGAAAGCGCCCGCGCTGGCGCACAGCAGTCCGGCGAAGGCGGAGAAACTGTTGCGGCCCCTGCTCACCCGGTTGCTCGACGATACCCAACTGCCCCAGGAAGAACGCCTCGCCTTCCTTCGCCAACTCAAGGGCCAGCTGGACGGTTTCCAGGAGCTTGTCGCCGAGGAGCCCCAGAAGCAGGTCGCCCACGAGCAGCCCCAGCCGGCACCCGCGACCCTCGGGGAAACGAAGTCCGGCCACGCGTCAGATTGGGCCGCGAAACCCGCCACCTCGGCGGACTCCCCCTCCAAGACCGCCAAGTCGGCGCAACCCAAGGGGCAGGGCCTCGGGAATGTGACGCTCGGCCCGATCACGCCAGTGGTGTCCGCGGATCGGCGTTTCGTTCGGGTCGGCATTTCCGGCACCTTCTTCTTCCCGAACGTCAACAACTCGTACGTCCCCATTCAAACCGCCATTCCAACGATCCTGTACAATGGCCCGCCGACCGGCGTGTCGATCGGAGCCCCCGTCAACATCTTCCGGGTTTGGGTCAGGCAACCGCAAGCCAACCCCATCTCGATCCAGTCCGGCGGCATTTTGATCTTCCCGTGACGGCCGGATCGTGCGGGACTCAGTAGGCGACGCGGCCGCGCAGGGTCTGGGCAAGGGCCATGCCCTTCTCGGTGATCTGCACGGCGAGCGGATCCCCCTGGCGGTTGTAGTACACCGTGAGGTTGTTCAGCCACTCCAGGTTGGCAATGACCCGCTTGCCCCACTCCGCCGGTGCGCTGGGGAAACAGCGGTGCATCACGTCGGCCAGCGAACTGGAGGGGTGACTCTGCAGGTAGCAGAGAACCTTGGTTTCCTCGGGGGTGAGCATTGGTGAGGTTCCTGTGAGGAGGCCCGTGCGCGCCGGGTCTTTCATGGAACCTTACCGCGGCTTGCCCGGCAATCCCTCTCTGCCTGCTCACGACCGTTTTCCGTCAGCTGCCCTGCGGTACGATCGCTACGTCGCGCAAAATCCCGGCATGGACAGGGCGAACGGAGTCCGTTATACCGGGTACTCACATCCGGGGTGTTTTCGCTCAAGAACCGTTCTCGCGCGTGCCGACCAAGGTAAAAGGGAAACCGCGCATCTTGTCATCGCCCGGCAACAAGGAGAACGAACCATGACACTCGATCCGTATGACCGTGTCGTCGACCTTGTTCAGCAAGGCAAGCAGGACGAGGCACGCAAAGAGGCGGTCGCCATTCCTCTGGAGCACATCCGGACGATGGCCCTCGTCCTGATCGAGCGCTCGCGGCCTCTGCGTTGACGGCAAGAGGGCCCTGAGAAGCACACGGGGCGTTCGGCCGTGGTGAGGATCACCGCGACCAAACGCCCCGTGTGCTCTGTTTCCGCAGTTTACTCAAACAGCAGACCTTGCGGATCGTTCCCCTTCGGCGGCGGCTTCTTGCCGAGATGCTGGTACGCCCTCGGGGTTGCGAGTCGGCCCCGTGGCGTGCGGATGATAAACTGCTCGCGCAGCAAGTAAGGCTCGATCTCATCGCTGAGCGTGTCCGCCGGCAGGTTCATCGTCGCGGCCAGCGCTTCAACTCCTGTCGGCCCGCCCTCGAACACTCCGATCAAAGTTTCCAGATAACGCCGATCCTGTTTGTCCAATCCCTCGTTGTCCACCGCCGTCATCTTCAGAGCCGAGCGTGCCACGTCCAGCGTGATGCGGCCGTCGTGTTCGCTGGTGGCGAACTGCCGCGCCCACCACAGCCGGGCGTTGGCAATGCGCGGCGTGCCGCGACTGCGGGCCGCCAGCTCCTGTGCCGCCTCGTCGGTGAGTTCCGTCTTCAGCTTGCGGGCGTTGATACGCACGATCTCGGCCAGTTCCGCGACGGTGTAGAACTCCAGGTGCTCGTGCATCTTGAAGCGGTCGCGCATCGGGCTCGACAGCATGCCGCTGCGCGTGGTGGCGCCGATCAGCGTGAACTGCTGTAACTTCATCGAGATGGTACGGGCGTTGACGCCCTCGCCCAGGACGATGTCGATGCGGAAATCCTCCATTGCCGGATAGATGAACTCCTCGACGACGCGCGGCATGCGGTGGATTTCGTCGATGAAGAGGAACGAGCCTTCGGCGGCGTTGGTGAGAAACGGCAGCAGGTCGGCGGGCTTGCTCAGGGCGGGGCCGCTGGTCATCTGCAAGGACGTGCCGAGTTCGTTCGGCAGGACCGTCGCGAACGTGGTCTTGCCGAGGCCGGGTGGCCCGTCGAAGAGAATGTGGGAGACGGGTTCCTTGAGTTTTTTGCAGGCGTTGATGACGATGCCGAGGCGCTGCACGACGGCCGTCTGGCCGATGACCTCGCGCAGCCAGCGCGGCCGCAAGGCGGCGTCGCGCTCGCGGTCCTCGTTGGGGACGTTGCCCTGGACAACGGTTTCGCGTGCCATGAAAACCTCTCATCTGCCCAAGCCCACGGGCCGCGGCCCGTGGGCTTTTCGACTCACTTCGGCGATTTATAAATCTCAGTCAGGATCTCTTCCACCGACTTGAAGGTGCGGCCGCCGGCCAGCACCTTGTCCAGCCTGGCGCGCGCCTCGACGGGACTGTGCCCGACGCTCATCAGCGCCTGATAGGCGTCCTCCAGGACGTTGCCGTCGATCACCGTCGCGGTCGCCGCCGGGACGCCGTCCTGCGAAGGCGTCGGCATCAGCGCGAACTTGGTTACCTTGCGCCGCAGCGTCGCGACGATCTGCTCCGCGGTGGCAGCGCCGACGCCGGGCAGCGTCGTGAGCCATTTCGAGTCCTGACGCTGCACCGCGTCGGCGATCTCGCGAATCGGCCGAATCAGCGCCTTGAGCGCCTTGCGCGTGCCGACCTTGTCCACGGTACAAAACAGGTCGAAAAAGTCGAGTTCGGCCTCGTGGAGGAACCCGATCAGCCGCGGCACCACACGCCCCTGCATCGGATTGCCGTCGAGATACTCGCTGGTGTGCAGGGTGAGATCCTGACCGAGCCGCCCCTGAAGCTGACGGCGGACGAACTCCGGCACGAGCACCTGATACTCCATCGGCCCGACCTGCAGGCGGATTTCTTCGTCGAGGACGCGGTTGAGCACGCCGCTGATCTTGGTAATCATGCTTCCCTCACACCGGCAGTTTCTGGACGTAGTAATGGCACAGAGCAGCCGCCAGCGCGTCGGCCACGTCGGCGGGTTCGGGCAGCTGCGCCAGGCCCAGCTCGCGTTGCATGGTGCGTTGCACCTGATCCTTGGAGGCACGGCCGCTGCCCGTGATGGTCTTCTTGATCCGCGTGGCGTTGTAGCTGATCACCGGCAGGCCGCGCTGTGCCGCCGCCAGGAAGATCACACCGCGGGCGTGGCCCATTAATATCGCCGTTTGTGGATGTTCGTAGTGGGCATACAGTTGTTCGACGGCCGCCACCTTGGGCTGAAACTCTTCCAATACTTCGACTATACCAGTGTACAGGGAAAGGAGCCGTGAGGCCATGTCAGCCGTGGCGCGTTTCTCGGTGGAGCGGATGATACCGGCCTCGCAGACGAGGGGGCGCACAGGGCCGACCTCGACGACGGCGTAGCCGGTGACCTGCAGACCGGGATCAATGCCGAGGATGCGCAGGCCGGGGGTGTGACCGTTGGTTGCGGACATGCCTCCTCCTTGACCAAAGTTGGGCGACACGGGTCAGCGTCCTGCCGGATTGTCGCGTTGAAGGTCAAAATCATCCGGCTGTGGCCCGGCGTGCGGTCAATTCGTCGATGACGGAAGGATCCACGCTCTTGCGCCGGGTCGGGTCGAAGCGGACGTTGGCGAGTGGAACCTTGCCGAGGTAGCGAGTCGCACGCGTATGCAGCGTGGTCCAGTCCCTGGGCAATTCTTCATCCTTGAGTTCGGGAAGGACATAGACCTTGTAGGAATCGGAATCGTCTTCCAATTCTTCGTCGAAGGGGCAGTCGAAGAGATAAGTTTCTCCCCGGTAGCGCGTGATGAAGATCAAGGGGATGTCATAGTAGCCCATGTACTTGATAGACGTCATGTTGCTCATGGCTCGGGTTCCTCGTTTCGCGGCGCTTAGGATCCCCCATCAATCCGCGACTTTTTCGGGACGGGGTTGGGGCCCGGGGTTGAGAGAACTGACGAGATCGTCTCCGTCACATGCACATGCTGTTCGTTCAGCGTCCCGTGGCGCGAGTGTTCAGGTAACCATTCTACTATACCGCCTTTCCGGCGGACTTCGCCAGCCGTCGTCACGCGAATTTGTCCGTAGGCGACAGCCGCGGCGGCGGCTTCCAACGTCGGACCGACGTTGGCGGAGTAAGTCTGTCCGGGCGCCGGAATCGGTTTGGTCCCGCCGCGAACGACGAGGTAATCGTCGGGAACGACCGTCGTCGGATCGGCCCCCTTCCTCACCGCCTCCGCGAAGAGGGCGCCACAAGGGTGCGGAAACATGCGTCCTTGCACTCCTTCGCAAGCCCCTTCTCATCCGATACGCCACCCCGTGCCGCTGGGCCGGTCCTCCAGGATGACACCCAACTCGCCGAGGCGCTTGCGAATCTGGTCGCCCAGAGCGAAGTTTTTCGCCTTGCGAGCCTCGTTGCGGAGGTCGATTAGCACTTGCACGACAGCGGCAAACGCC
This sequence comes from Gemmataceae bacterium, assembly GCA_035637055.1. Lineage (GTDB taxonomy): Bacteria > Planctomycetota > Planctomycetia > Gemmatales > Gemmataceae > DASPXY01. The sequence continues at coordinate 5,400 of DASPXY010001741.1, forward strand.
TGGTTGTCGGGTGAACCCAAACCGACGGAATCCTGTACTCGGATTTCGTGGACTCGGGGTTGCCGCACGTGGAACAACCCAAGGACTGTACCCAATTCCTTTAACACCACAACGCTGCGTTGAAATCCGGTCACGGATTCTGACTTTGGGTTCGGGTACTCCAGGCGCTCTGTGTCGGCAAAACGGTTGATTGTCGTCAGCAGCTCGTACAGGGCGCCGACGGCGCCGCCGGTGTTGAAATCGTCGTCCATGCACTCCAGGAAACGCTCGCGGAAGCGCTCGACCTCCAGCAAGAACGGCGTCTCCGCGACGAACTTGCCGCGACTCGTTGGTGCTTCCACCTGGTAGAAGTTCTGCCCAGTGATCCGCGCGTAGCGATCAAAGAACCGATAGAACCC
>DASPXY010001742.1:0-12159 GCA_035637055.1 Gemmataceae bacterium
CAGGCCGCCGAGGTTGGCGACGGAGTTGATCAGGGCAATGCCGCCCGCGGCCGCGGCGCCGGTGAGGAACGTCGGGGGCAGCGTCCAGAACGTCGGCAACATGCACTTCATGCCCGTGAGCGTGACGGCCACGCCAACGACGAAGAGCCAACGCGAATCGATACCGGGGATCGCCAAGGATCCGGACGCAGCCAGGGCAATCAGCAACCAGCCGAGCGCCGCGGTGAACGCCGAACCAGCGACATGCCAGCGGCGTTCGCCGGTCCGGTCGGAGTGTCTGCCGACGAGCACCATGCCGCTCATCGCGAGCACGCCCGGAGCAGCGGCTAGTAAACCGATCTCAAATGGAGTCCACTCGGGGAACTGACTGCGCAGAAATGTTGGGATGTAAAAGCCATAGCTGTTATCTCCCATGGCGACCGTGAAGTAGATGGCGATCAACAGCCAGACGCGCGGATCGACGACCGCGGCCCGGAGCGAATGCCGTTGCCCGTGCGGCAGGCGGTTGCGGTCGGCCTCGATTTGCTCCGCGAGCCAGGTTCGCTCCGCGGGAGTCAGCCAACGCGCCTGGTCGGGGCGGTCGGTCAGGTACGCCAGCGTGACGAACCCCAGGGCCACCGCGGGCAGCCCTTCGAGTAGGAAGACCCATTGCCAGCCCCACAAGCCGCCCACCTGGTCCATGAACTCAAGGATGAAACCGGAGAGCGGATTGCCGACCATCGAGGCGATGACGCCGCCCAGCATGAATTGAGCGACGGCCCGGGCTCGCATCCGCGCCGGAAACCAGCCGTTCAGGTAGAAGATGATGCCGGGAAAGAAGCCGGCCTCGGCGATACCAAGCAACACGCGCAAGATGGCGAAACTCCACGGCCCCGTCACGAACATCATGGCCGATGAGATCAAGCCCCAACTCACCAGGATGCGCGCAATCCAGGCGCGCGCCCCCATCCGCAACAGGATGAGATTGCTCGGCACTTCAAAGAGGAGGTAGCCGACGTAGAAAATGCCCGCTCCCAGCGCGTAGGCTTCTTCGTCGAGAAGATTCTGCTGGTCAACCATCTGCAAGCGCGCGATGCCGATGTTCGTGCGGTCGATCAGGTTGATGACGTAGAGCAGGAAGAGAAACGGCAGCAGCCGCAACGCCACTTTGCGAAAGACGGCGGCCTCGCTTGGTGCGGGGTCTGCCGCTTCGACGTGATTCACGTTGTCCGACATCAGCCGTCTCGCGTTAGAACAATGAAACGCAACCCCTCCCCCCAACCCCCTCCCCGAAGCGGAGAGGGGGAGCAAGCCAGACGACTCCTCTCTTCTCCCCCTCTCCGTTGCGGGGAGGGGGTTGGGGGGAGGGGTTGAAACAGCCGCTTAGAAATCCCGCGTGTACCCGGCCGTCCAACCGCCATCGACGGTGAGGATGTGGCCGTTCATGTAGCTGTTTTCCGGATCGGCCAGGAACAGCGCGGCGACGGCGATCTCGTCGGTCGTGGCGGGTCGGCCGAGCGGGACGTGATCGAGCATCCGCTGGACGTGGTCGCGGAACTTGCCCCCTTCGCCGTAGAACAATTGCCGCGTCCCTTCGGTGAGAGTCGAGCCGGGAGCGATGCCGTTCACGAGAATGCCGTGCGGCCCCAGTTCCAGGGCCATCGCGCGCGTCAGGTTCACGACTCCGGCCTTGGCCGCTACGAAGGCGCACTGCAACCGCAGCGGCACCAGTCCGACAATCGACGCAATGTTGATGATGCGTCCGGCTCCCTGTTGTCGCATCACCCGGGCGGCGAAGTGGCTCACCTCATAGAGGCCCGTCAGATCGACGCTCAAGAGGCGATCCCACTCCGCACGCGGAAATTCATCGATCGTCACCCGATGGGCGAGCGTATTGACGCCCGCATTGTTGACGAGAATATCGAGACTGCCAAACTCCGTGACCACATCGCCGATGACCGCCTCAATCTCCTCCGAACGGGTGACGTCCATCCGTCGCCCCTTCGCTCCGGCGGATCGTGCGGCCGCTACTTCCGTCGCGGCCGGATCGAGATCGGTATAGACGACCCGGCTGCCGTTCGCGGCGAGACGGTCTGCGATCGCCTGGCCGATGCCCCGCGCGGCGCCCGTGACCAGGCTCACCTTGCCCGTCAGATCGCATTTCATGAGATACCTCGCAACTCCTCAATAGCGCCGGTCAAGGTTTGCAGAAACCGGGCGGCCGGGGCGCCGTCAGTGATACGGTGGTCGAACGTCAAACTGAGCGTCACCTGGTCGCGGATGACGATCTGGTCCTCGTAGACCACGGGGCAACGCCGGATGCGGCCGATGCCGAGGATGGCACATTCGGGATAGTTGATGATCGGTGTGAACGCATCGATGCCCAGGTGACCCAGCGACGTGACGGTGAACGTGCCGCCTTGTAGCTCGCTTGTGGAGAGCCTGCGTTGCCGGGCGCGATCGATCAAGTCGCGCGAGCGGAGCGACAGTTCCTGCACGCTCAACCGAGGAACGTCACGAACGACGGGGACCAGGAGCCCGGCATCGGTATCCACGGCGATGCCGATGTGAATTCCCTTGGGCGACACGATGCGATCGTTCTCCCAGCGCGCGTTCAGCCCCGGATGTCTCTCAAGGGCCATCGCGGCCAACTTGACGAAGAGATCGGTATAGGTGGGGACCAGGTCACCGCTGCTTTGCGGCGCGGCCTTCCACCGATTGCGAAGGTTGACCAGGTTGGTCGCGTCGATCATCGTCATCAGCGTGACGGGCGCCGTGGAGCGGTGACTGGTCAGCATGCGCTCTGCGATGACGCGACGTGTCGAACTGATACCCGTTGCCGACTGCGTGTCAGGAGCTATCGCAGCGAGCGCGAGGACATCACGTTCACGGATGCGACCGGTTTGGCCAGTACCCTTCGCGTTTCGCCAGTCGATGCCGAGGTTCGCGGCGGTGCGCCGCGCTCGTGGAGAACTGGTGGGGCGGTCGCGCCTCGGTGCATCAAGTAGGTCCGGCGAGCCGAGCCGGACCGGAGGCGTTCGCGGCGCATTGGGCGCTCCGGGTCCGGCTCGGCTCGCCGGACCTACACCGATCGGTTCCCCCGGTTGAAGCAGAAAGCCGATCACGGCGCCGACCGCGACGACATCCCCCTGGCGTGGTCCATCGGCCGGGATATGCAGAACGCCGTCGTCGAAGCCTTCGATGTCTTCCGTGGCCTTTTCGCTCTCCAGCGTGAAGAGCGGTTCCCCGGCGCGGATCGTCGTGCCATTGGCCTTGAGCCAGCCACCAAAGACCCCCTGTTCCATGTTCCAGCCAAGCCGAGGGATGGTGATCGGTATCGCCATAGTTCGTGACTCACTCTGCGACAAGAGCGCGGATCGCCTGGGCAATCGCCTCCACGTTCGGGACAACGGTGTTCTCCAGCGTCGGGCTGTACGGGGTCGGCGTGTGCGTGCCGTTGAGCCGGCGAATGGGCGCGTCGAGGTCGTCGAAGCCGCGGTCGCTGATCTGGGCCGCGATTTCCGCGCCGACGCCCAGCGGCGCGAAGGCTTCATCGACGATCAACAGCCGGCCCGTTTTCCGCACCGACTCGGCGATCGTCTCGATATCGAGTGGCGCCACAGTACGCGGATCAATCAACTCCACCGAGACGCCTTCCCCGGCCAACGCCTCGCAGGCTTTCAACGCGCGTTGCACCATGAGCGTGAGAGCCACCACGGTGACATCTTTCCCCGCACGCACCACCGCCGCCTGCCCGAAGGGAATCTCGTAATCTCCCTCGGGCACTGGCCCCTTTAGCGATAGTAATTCACGATGTTCGAGGAAGAGGACGGGATCCTCGCAGCGGAGTGCATGGTACAGCAGCCCCTTGGCGTCGTACGGCGTCGAGGGAACGACGACGCGCAGCCCGGGAAAATGAGCGTACATCGGGTAGTGGTTGCCCGAGTGATGCGTCGCCGCCGAATGGCCGATGCCGATGCAGCCGCGCAGCAGGATCGGCATCTTGATGCGGCCGGCGCTCATGTACTGGATCTTGGCAATCTGGTTGATGATCTCGCCGACGGCATCGAGAACGAAGTCGGCGAACATGAAGTCGATCACAGGGCGGGCGCCGGTCATGGCAGCGCCGCCTCCGAGCCCGACGAAGCCGCGCTCGCAAATAGGAGTGTCGCAGAGGCGTTCGGGACCGTGGCGATCGTAGAGGCCCGCGGTGGTCTTGAAATTGCCGCCGCGTTTGCCGATGCCCTCTCCCAGGACGAAAATCCGCGGGTTGTTCGCCATCTCGTGCGCGAGCGCTTCGAGCGTGGCTTGCATGTAGCTGATTTCCCGCCCGTGATCTGGGGGTGGTGGCGCGGCGACACGACGAGCGGGTTCGGCGTAGACATGCGTCGCTGCCGAGGCGGGATCGGGCCAGGGAGCTTTCTCGGCGGTGCGATGGGCCGCTTCGACTGCAGCGCCGACCTCGGATTCCAGGGCAGTCAGTTCGCGCTCGCTGGCCAGCGAGGCGCCGAGGAGATGCGCCCGCAAACGCACGATCGGACAGCGGGGTTTCCACGCTTCGACCTCCTCGCGGCTGCGGTACGTGAAATCGCCCATGCCTTCCGCGTGGGGTCGAGTGCGATACGTGCGGCATTCGAGCAGCGTCGGCCCACCCCCATGTCGCGCCCGCTCGACCGCTTCTTCCGCCGCAGCATGAATCGCCAGCACGTCGTTGCCGTCGAGGTCTACCCCCGGCATGCCATAGCTCGCCGCCCGGCTGGCGACGGCCGGATTGCCGGCGGCGTAGCGGAATGGCACTTCGGTGGCGTACTCGTTGTTCTCGCAGACGAAGAGCACCGGCAGTTTCCAGATGCTGGCAAGGTTCAGGCCCTCGTGAAACGCGCCGTTGTTCACGGCCCCGTCGCCGAAAAACGCCACCGCCAGATTGTCGCGGTTCAACAGCTTGAAACTGTATCCCGCGCCGGCGGCCTGGAGGATGCAAGGGCCGACGATGCCACTGGTTCCCATCATGCCGACTTCCGGCGCGAACAGGTGCATGCTGCCGCCCCGGCCGCGGGAGCAACCCGTCGCCCGTCCATACAGTTCCGCGATCAGCTGTTCGGGCGACACTCCCTTCGCCAAGGCATGGCCGTGGCCGCGATGGGTGCTGAAGACGGCGTCGTCCGTTCGTAGATGAGCGCTGACGCCCGCGGCAATCGCCTCCTGCCCGACGTAGGTATGACAGGCGCCATGAATCAAGCCACGCTGATGCGATTTCGCGAGTTGCTCCTCGCAGCGGCGGATGAGAAGCATGGTGCGGTACAGGCTCAGGAGGCGGTCCTTGCTGATCGGGATTGCTGCCATCGGATTCTCGGTTGTCCTTCCATTTCGGCGTTGTCTCCTCGGTTTCTCATCACTTCAGCCCGTAGAAGCGGACCGCGTTATCGTGGAACAGCGCCCGCTGTTCGGCCTCGCGGCGCTGCCGCACGATCTGCTTCAGTGCCTCGACCCACTGCCGGAACGTCGCCGTCAATGTGCAGACCGGCCAGTCGCCCGCGAACATGACGCGCTCACTGCCGAACACGTCGAGGGTGTGGTTGACGATCGGCGCCAGGTCGTTTGCCGTCCACTTCTTCGGCCGGGCCGAGGCGACGATGCCGGAGACCTTGCACACGACGTTCTTGCATTTCGCGACGCTGGCGATGTCGCGTTGCCACTGGCTGCGGTCCTTCGTCTGCACGGGAGCGTTGCCACAGTGATCGAGGATGAACCGTGTGCCGGGACAGGCCTGGATCAACTTCACTGCGTCGGGCAACTCCGCCGGACGCATGCACAGGTCAAAAGTCAGGCCCAACTCGCCCAGCAGTTGAATGCCCTTGACGAAGGCGCCGCCCAGGCAGGTGCCTGCAGGAGTTGCCGGCGTGTGCAACACTTGACGCAGGCCCTTGATGTACGGGCTGCCCTTGAAGCGCGTGATGTATTTGGCAAAGTTATCGGCCGCGGGCCGGCCGGAGATCACGGCGGCGACCATCGGCGTGTTGCGCGCACGGCAGATCTCGATGACGTAATCGGCCTCGGCTTGCTGCTGTTTCGGGTCAACGTCCACCTCCATGTAGACCGCCTTGACAACATTCAGGTCGGCGATCGCGGCCCGGTAGTCCTTCATCACGAAACTGCGGGCCAGCGGCGAGCCTTTCGCAATCCAGGGCAGGCTGAAACGCTGCAGATCCCACAGGTGCAGATGAGTATCGACAATAGGGAGTTGTTTCGTATCGTTTTGGGGGCGGCTGGCGGCCGAGGCACTGGTGGACATCGTGCCCGCGGCGAAAGCCAGGGCGGTCTGTCCGAGGAAGTGGCGGCGACTGAGGGGCTGGTTCACGATCGATCTCCTTGGGGGTGGAAAAGCCGTCAAGGAGATGATACAGGAGCCAACCCCTTGCAGCACTCCCGAAGGGCGGCGGACAGCGACGGAGCACGCTCCGGCTTGTGTCCGTTGTCTCCAACGGACAGAATAGGTCTGTGCACCCGCGTGGCAGGTGACGCTTATCGAGAAGGAGGAGCAGCATGCGCGCGCTGATCATGGTCCTGCCTGTCCTCGGCCTGGCTCAACTCCCGGACCCGCCGCTCGCGCCCTGGGCGTCCAATCATCACCCGACGGACGCGCCGAAGCGCCACATCGAGCAGATTGCCGCCCCGCGGCACGCCTACACTGTCCGGCAAGGCGGGACGATGGACGGCACGAACTGCCGCTCGCCGCTCGGCGTCGGAATGATGGGCGGGCCAGCGCTCCAGCAGACCTGGGAATCGAATCGCGCCGTCCGACTGGAGAACGTGGGCGAAACGGACGTCGTTAACCCCTGGCTGTCCAATGGCCGTAACGGGTTCCGCACCCTCGACGAGATCGTGTCCTCAGCCGTCGCCCCGGGCATGACCGATCGTGAGAAAGCCTTCGCCCTTTGGTTTCAGGAGATTCGCCACCGCTATCACTGGGCCGGCGACAACGCCGAACTCGGGGATCCCGTCAAGGTCTTCAATGTCTACGGGCACAATACCTGCGGGAATGACTCGATCTGCCTGGCTGGCCTCTGGCGCCGGGCAGGGTTGAAGGTGACGCCTGCCCGCGTCGTCGGCCACTGTGTCTCGCAAGCCTTCTTCGATGGCCGCTGGAACCTGTTCGACGGCGACATGCACTCGATGTATCTGCTGCGGGACAATCGGACCGTCGCCTGCGAGCAGGATCTCGTGCGTGACCACGACTTGATCAAGCGCTCCCACACCCAGGGCATCCTGAACCCCGATAAGCGGGCGACCGACGAGTGGCAGGCCTCCATCTACGTCTATGAAGGAAAACCCGAGGGCGACCGCAACAGTGTTACCGGCACCAGCATGAACATGGTGCTGCGGCCCGGCGAGGCGATTACCTGGCGCTGGGGGCACGCCGAGCCGGTGAAGTATCACGGGGACAACAAGCCCAGGTATCCGGACCTGATCTGTAACGGACTCTGGGAATACCGGCCCGACTTCTCTGGTGACTTCTGGAAGAAGGGAACAGCCGCGATCGAGGGTATTCAGGCGAACCGTGGCGAACTGAGGGCCGCGGAGGGGAAGGCAGGCGCGGTCGTGTGGATCGTGCGCAGCCCGTACGTCCTGGTGGGCGGTAGGCTCGAAGTGGAAGGCAGTGGGGCCAAGTTCTCGCTATCGTGGGACGGGAAGTCCTGGATGGAGGCCGGTCCGGACCTGGGCAAGTTTTTCCCATCGAAAGGGCCAGCACGCTACGAGTACAGGCTCCGCTGCGAACTGGGCGCTGACGCACATCTCAAGCGGTTGGGCATCGTACACGATCTTCAGATGGCCCCGCTCGCGCTGCCGGCGATGTCGGTCGGCGAGAACAAGTTCGTCTACACCGACCAGTCTCCCGGAGGGCGAAAGGTGCGGATCACGCACCACTGGGTCGAGCGGTCCGCCTCCCGACCGCCGGAACCTCCGCCAGCACCGGCTTTTCCACCGGATGGAGGCGAGGCCGAAGGTACCGACCTCGTGTTCCGCTGGCTGCCGGCCAGGGTTCCGGACGGCGACCGGATCGCCGACTACCACTTTGAACTCTCGGAACGACCGGATATGAAGTGGCCCCTCTCGACCAACTTCTACAAGCTCATCTCGAATACGCCCGACCGTGGCAAGAACCAGTACACGCTTCCCCAGGTCGGGCTGCTGGCCTCCGACCAGAAATACTATTGGCGAGTCCGGGCCAAGGATGAGAAGGGGGTCTGGGGCCTCTGGAGTTCGACCTGGAGTTTCACGTCGCGCGGGCCGTCGTCCCCCATCGACGTAACGCTCGCCTTTGATCCAGATCGAAGCGTCGGGATCCTGCGGTGGAAGCCCAACCCGGTGGGGCGGAAACCGGCGAAGTACCGCATCTATGGCAGCGACGAAAAGGGCTTCTCGGTCAGTGACGAGCCGTACAAGGTCGTTGTCGGAGCGTCGAAGCAGGTGCCCGCAATGCGTCCCGCGAACTTCGTCACGGCGGTTTCGGCGACCGAGACCGCGGTGATCGGCGCGGACGTCAAACTGCCCTGCGCGAACCGGGCCTTCTACCGGGTCGTGGCGGTGGACGAGCAGGGGAAGCGGAGCGGGCCTTCCGAGGTTGCGGAGGCACCCCGGCCGATCCTCTATTCAAGTCCGGTTACGGACGCGAAAGTGGGCTCGGAGTACCGCTACGCGCTATCCGCCATCCGCTCGCTCGGAGACGTTCGGACGCGCGTGGTCGATGGCAAAGAGACGATGAACTACTGGGATCTGGAGGCACCGCGCTTTGCGCTGCAGCAGGGGCCGCCGTGGCTCAAGATGGACGCCAGCACCGGCCTGCTTTCGGGTGTCCCGGACCGCCCCGGCCCGGTCGCCATTGTCGTGACCGCCACGATCGACCGGGAGGTCCGGAGCCTGGATCCCCGCCTGCTGAGTTGGGGCTTGGAGAAAATTGTCTCCACGGGCACACAGAGGGTCGGCGTCGCGACCCAGAAGTTCACGATTGCTGTCGCGCCCTGATCCGACCGGGGTGAGTGGTGAGTGGTGAGTGGTGGTTTGCAGAGGGGGTGGGTGCGTGCAATGCAATGCAATCCAACCCCTCCCTTCCGAACCACCACTCACCACTCACCACTCACCACTCACCACTCACCTCCCGCCACCCGCCGCGAATGACGACAGGCGTTGCGGCCTCTCCGGCGACTCTCTAAAATACCCGTGCGCCTTTCTCGCCGCTGGATCGGTGAGCGATTTCCGTCAATCCTGTTATCCTTCTTGGGGAGATCGATTGTGGCCGAAGGGAAACCTTTAGATGATCGGGACGGCGTGATCTGGCTGGACGGCAAGCTCGTGCCGTGGCGCGAGGCGAAACTCCACCTCCTCAGCCACAGCCTGCACTACGGCAGCGGCGCGTTTGAGGGGGAACGCGTTTATGGGGGGCGGGTGTTCAAACTCAGCGAGCATAACGCACGCCTGCTCATGTCTTGCCATCTGCTGGGCTACGAACTGCCCTACTCCGTCGCGGAACTGGACGCGGCCACCAACGAGGTCGTTCGGCAAAACAAGGTCGAGACCGGTTATGTTCGTCCCATTGCCTGGCGCGGGAGTGAGGTGATCGGGGTTTCGTCCAAGGGCACACGGCCTCATGCGGCCATCGCAGCGTTTCCGTGGCCGGCTTATTACTCTGATGAAGCCCGCGTGAAGGGCATCCGGCTGATGACCTCGACATGGCGGCGGCCGTCACCGGAGTCCGCCCCGGTCCAGAGCAAAGCGGCGGGGCTGTACATGATTTGTACGCTCAGTCGGGATGCCGCGGACGCTGCCGGCTACGAGGACGCCCTGATGCTGGACTACCGCGGTCAGGTCGCCGAGGCCACTGGCGCGAACATCTTCCTGGTGATGAATGGCGAGCTGCACACGCCGACCCCGGATTGCTTCCTGGACGGCATCACCCGGCGGACGGTGATGGACCTGGCGCGACGGCGCGAACTCCGGGTGGTCGAGCGTGCTATCCTGCCCGCCGAACTGCCGCGCGCTGCCGAGGTGTTCCTGACCGGCACCGCCGTGGAAGTCATCCCGATCCGGCAGATCGACCAGATGCAATTCTCTGTCGGCCCGATCACGCGACAACTCCTGAAGGACTACCAGGAATTGACGCGCCAGGCCTGAGGTGCGGCGTGGCGGGAGAAGAGGAGACTTCTGCCTCTTCTCCCGCCACCCGCCACCCGACCGTCAGCGGGCGTTCGCCAGCCATTTGGAGGAGGGGAAGTCACACTCGTTGGCGTACATCTGCAGGAGTTTGCCCTCCCCCAACCGCAGGCCGAAGTGCTTCGCGCCGTCGTCGGGGCGATTGCCAAGGAGATCCGGGACGCTGAGTTGAAGGGATCCTGCGGTGGACTTGGAGTGGCCCAGGCGGCAGAGGTGCTGACTCGAATTGTTGCCAGAGTCGGTCTGGAAGAACGTCAGGAGGGTCTCGGGCGCGGGATCGAGCATCATGCAGACGTCGCCGACCGTGGCGGAGCGGCTGACGGGACTGATGTGAAAAGCGGGCGATGGGATTCGAACCCACGACTACTTGGTTGGGAACCAAGAACTCTACCACTGAGTTACGCCCGCAAGTCCGTTCACTTCAATGACTTAGTTCAAGTCACTCATTCGCTTGTTGGCTTGATCTCGCCACGCCAACACCGCTATCTTAGCGAACGACGCCACAGCTTGCAAAGGTTTTCTGCCGCGGCGTGGCGGGTTGTTCCCAACTGTCGCTCAGACTTCCCCATGCGCCTGCTGGCCGGGCTAATTGCCTTTTTTCGGGTCCGCGGGCGGTTGCGGCGCGCCCTTGCCGTCGGCGGGCGCCTCCTCCTGCGCCACGAACGGAGCGGCTGAGAACTTGTTCGGCGGTTGCGAATGCTTGTTCCAATCCAGAAACAACAGGACGCAGCCGGCAAGCAACGCCAGCAGCGAAATTGCCAGCATGCCGGTCCACGCGTCGTTGGTCGGCAGCGCCGTTTTGCTACTCTTGGCCATAAGTCACTCCCCTCGCTCGACGACCTCAACGCGACATATCGGTGGCCACCACGTCACCCTCCAGCAGCGGACTGCGAGAGGTGAGGGCCTGCGTGAAGGTTCCGACCGCCTCATTGGAACGGGCTTCACGGATCCGCAGCCGCCCCAGATACTCTGGCTGCGGCCGCAACCGATACACCTCCAGGGTGTTGTCCTTGTTGACGCCCACGTCACTACCCACCGATACCGTGACCAAGGTGCGATCCGTCGAGTCGATCTTCAGGATGCGGCCCTTGACAAACGCTGCGGGCGGGTTGCGGTAATTGGGACTGGTGACCGGCAGGCTGGCAAGACTTTCCTTGGTCCCTTGTTGGAGCTTGGTCAACAGCAGTTCCTTCTCTTGCAGCTGAATCAGCAGTTGCCGGGAGCGCTCCCGGGCGGCGTCGGCAGTCGTCCGTTGGAACTGGGCCTCATTGATGTACCGCTTGATATCCACCTGGAGCGCAAGGATGGCCTGCTCGCGCTTGGCCACCACGTCGTTGAGCAACTGCACTTCCCCCTGCAGACGCTTGGCCTCTTGCAGCGCCTGTTCCTTGACGAGGATGGCTTTCTCGGCAGCCACCTTCTGATCGAGGAATTGCTTCTCCCACCGTTTGCTCTCAGCCGACTGTTCGCTTTCCTTGGCGCCGCTGTTGAGTTTCTGCTGTTCGAGATCGACGCGCAGGCGGTTGTTCTCAGCGATCAAACCCTTCGCGGTGTCCTGATACGCCCGGGCGTTGGCGACCGCATCCTTGAACACCCGCTCGTTCTGCGCTAGGGCCTCGGCGTGCCTGGCATCGTTCGCCTTCCAGTACACGATCATGGCGCCGGTCGCGAGACCAAACAACAGATTCAGAACTACCAGGATCTTGCCAACCGTGTTCATGGTCGCCCCCTGTTCCAGCGCCTTCCCACCCCGGAAACGAGTGCCACAGGCCCCCGGCACCCTCCCGAGAACGGCTGCTGGATAGCGCGAACTGCGTCGGTATTCCCCCGAGACATGAGGGACGGGATTATGCCGAGACGCCTAGCTCCTGTCAACCGCAGTTCATTGTGGCACGAGCGTCGGCGGCTGCTCCCCTAACTCTCTCAACCGGTCCGCCAGCTGCAACCTGCGGACACGCAAGTAATGGGCGT
>DASPXY010001743.1:0-5318 GCA_035637055.1 Gemmataceae bacterium
CTCGCGCGCCTCCAGTTCAGCCAGTTGGGACGCAACCTCCTCGCTTCCCGTATCGAAAGCCAGATCCGCACTATCGCCCGTGGGGTCGCTTCCCTGATAGTTTCGCAGATCCTTCAACTCACCCCCGAGACGCTTGCGCAGTTCATCGCGGCGCGCCATGAGGGACTTGTGCAATCGCAGCAAGGCATCAGTTCGTGCCATGGCTCACCACCTCTCTTGACTTCATAAGCAAAAGATTCCAGGCCCGGCAAACATTTCCAGCAATCGCAGTGCCGGACCTTCACAAAAACTACCAAATTGCTAGAGATTCCATAAGCCGCAATAGTGAAACGACTTTCGTCCTGATGACCGCCGGTCTTGCCGTCTGGTCCCGACCGGCCCGGTGTCCTTCTTGAGTATAAACTGCCTGAAAAGGCATCTCAGTGTGTCAAGATTGGTCAGGCAGGCAGGTCCACAAACCGCCCTAAGTATACCTGACGAAAACAACCCGGGTTGGTGGCGATCGCTGAAAGCGAGCAAAGTTCGCGTCTCGGTTTGCCGATGCAGGAGGGAGGGCCGCGCGCGGCGGCGGGCGCGGGCCAGAGGTTGGCCAGTCCGGCTCTGCTGGAACTCTTGCGCGGCACATTCTTTGCGTGGCGATTCGGCGTCCGTGCGCCTCTCAACTTCATGGGCGGGGTCTCACCTCAATAAGACGGTTCTGCGGCTGTTCTTTGCGCGAAAAATTCACGGTTTTCCGGTGGGAGCGACCAGGACATTTAGGAGGCGCGGATCCTGTCCCTGGACGCAATCGAAGACGACGCACAGGGGCAGGGGGTCGTCGTAGAGCATCTGTTCGAGGTAACGGCGGTAGAGGATCTGGCGCGCGGTCTGTTGGGGCGGGCCGAGGACTTCCTTGACCTCCTCGGGAGTGCGGGCCGCGCGCGGCAGGATGGACGTCAAGCGCCGCGCCAGTTGGTCGAGTTCTTCCGGAGTGGCAAGCCGTTTCCTCATACGGAGCAACTCCTTGACCTGCTGACGAATGTGCCGGGCTTCCTTGTCCTCGGCGAGTGCGGCGATTTCCAGGAGGAGACTCGGGTCTTTCCCTGCTCGTTCCAGGCGCACCATGACCTCTTGCGCTGTCAGTTTCGGGGCCTTCTCATCGGGCCAGGCAACCCCCCATCCCGGAGCGAGCCAGGCCACGACGGCAAGCAGGATCGAAGATCGAGGATCGAGGATTGAGGATCGAGGATCGCACAGATGGGTCATTTTCATCGTTCGATCCTCGATCCTCGATCTTCGATCCTCGATCTTCGATCGCGCTAACGCCGTTCTCTGCCGTCGGGGCCGAACACACGCTGATACAGGGAGCGAATCGTATTGCGGACGTCTGGCCAGTGGCGGCTGCGCGCGAGACGCTCCAGCTGTTGCGTCGTCGTCTGCAGGTCGGCGCAGTTCGTCTCCGCGAAACGCACGCCCGCCTTCGCCAGGAGCGGGTCATTGCGCAACACCCACATCGGGATCGCCGTGCCCGTTTCGAGATAGCGACTGCTCAGCTGCATCCCGAGCACCTGATGCGTTTCCAGGTCAACGATGCAGGCACCGCCGGTATGACCCAGGAGGGTACAATCGTTGCGGAGCAGTTGGAGTTCGCGGAACTGGAAGGCGCCGCACAGGAGCCCCGGTTGCACCCGCTTGCAATTGTACACGTCGCGGAAAATGCGACTGAGCGTTTGCGGTTCGTTGCGGCGTGCGTCGCGCACCGGGTAGCCGATCAGGTAGACCGGCCGGCCTTCGAGTTGCGCCGGCGGCTGAGCGGCCAGCGGCAACGGCGTCGGCGTCCAGTTCTGGTTGGACGGCGGCGGATCGACTTCAAGCAACGCCAGGTCATACTGCTCGTGAATGCCAATGACGTTGCGGACGCGGTAGCCGGCGCTGGAGACGCGCTGCGAGTCGGAACCGTAGTCCATCCAGGCGGTGACGCCAGGACGGAACTGCCAGGAGCGATCGCGATTCTCGACGAAATAGTCCGCCGTGCGCCGCGTCGTCATCAACGTCGTTTCGTTCACCAGGAAGGCGGTGCCGGCCCAGTCATATTCCGGGTGGCCAAACAGTTCGATGCGGCCGACGCCCCGCTGCGCGACCTCGATATCCTCGCGCTGATCTTCCAGCACATTCCAGAACGGCGGCACTGCGGCCAGGCGATCCGCATCAATCAGGACGGCCGGTCGACCGTACAGTAACAGGACACACTCCAATCCGAGGCGTTCCTCGGGCGTCAGTTCGGGGTTGGGCTGCTGGCGAACCTTGTCGAGCCCGTTCAGGGCTGCGTCGAGCACCTGGCCGATGCTCTCGCGCTGTTGGCCGCGATCCGGTTCGGCGGCGCGGCGGCCGAGGTCGCTATCGAGGACAGCCACCTCGGGGTTGTCGGTAAAAGAGCCGCCCTCTTGTAAGGTACGCCGCAGAACCGCGCGCACGTGAACCGGCTCCTCGTAGCCGCGCAGGTCGCGCCGATCCTGGCGAACCATGTCAACGACGTCGTCGAGGCGTTCGTTGAAGACGGCGCGCGTGCGTTCGACGACCAACTGTTTACGATCCATGTAGACAGCCCTCCAGTTCAATCCGCCCCAGTGCAAGGAACCCGTTCCCTGACGCGGAGAAGGAGACGGCTCACGGTATGGGGCGGATGCGGAGGACCAGAAATATCAGGCAGGCACTCAAGGCAAGTTATCCAACCAGGCCATGCCGCGACCGCGAGGGAGAGCCCCTCGCGGAGTGCATCCTGCGCATCGGCTCCCGTTACCGGGCTTTCGCTATCCTGCTTCTTCCGCCTGGGTGTATGGGAAATGAATGATACTGCCTCATTTGCCGTTGTCAAGCAAAAGTTCGGAAATTCTCCAACTCCCCAGGACGGGCCAAGACACCTTGAGCAATCCACAAAATCATGAAGCACAAAATCATGAAGAGAAAGGGGAAGGGGGCTGGGTTCTTCTCTCTGCTGTCTTCATGATTTTGTGCTTCATAATTTTGTGGATTGCTCTAATACCCCACGGCGCAGCCGTCGGTGCGATACTCGGCGCCGCCGTGCAACATGTTCGTTTTCGGGTCGATCAGGATGCCCTGGTAGCCGCCCTGACTGTGGATCACAATGCACGCCTGATGCCCACGCCGCGACAACTCCTCGACCACGCCCGGCGGGAGGCCGCGTTCCGCCTTCACCTGGCCGCCGTCGGGGCTCGCCGGTTTGCCCGTCGGCGTCGCCGAGCCGAAGTGCTGCACCCGCGGCGCCTCGCCCGCCTCCTGCACGTTCATGCCGAAGTCGATCAGGTTGAGCAGCACCTGTACCTGTCCCTGCGGCTGCATGTCGCCGCCCATCACGCCGAAGCAGAACCACGGCCGACCCTTCAACGTGACCATCGCCGGGATGATGGTGTGGAACGGCCGCCGGTGCGGTTCCAGCCGGTTGAGGTGCTTCGCGTCGAGCGCAAACAGCGCGCCGCGGTTCTGCAGCGCGAAGCCGAGTTCGCCCGGCACCATCCCCGACCCGAACCCGAAATAATTGCTCTGGATCAGTGAGACACAATTGCGATCCTTATCCACCACGGTGAGGTAGACGGTATCGCCGTGTTCCAGTTTCGGGTCGCCGGACGGCACGTCCTTCAGGGCCTTCTGCGGGTCGATGCGCTGACGCCGCTTCGCGGCGTACTCCTTCGAGATCAACTCGGCCGTCGGCAACTTGGCGAAGTCCGGGTCGGCATAGAAACGAGCGCGATCGGCGAACGCCAGTTTTTTCGCCTCGACCAGCAGGTGCCAGTAGTCCGCCGAGGTCGGCCCGAGCTTCTGCAGGTCGTAGCCTTCGAGGATATTGAGCATCTGCAATACAGCGATGCCCTGTCCCGGGGGCGGCAATTCCCAGACCTCGTAGCCGCGATAGGTCGTGCTGACCGGGTCCACCCAGGTCGAAGTGTGCTCGGTAAAGTCCTTGAGCGTGAACAGGCCGCCGTTCTTGTCGGAGTAGGCGACGATCTCGCTCGCGATTCTCCCTTTGTAGAAGGCGTCGCGGCCGTCCTTCGCCAGCGTGCGATAGGTGCGGGCCAGGTTGGGATTGCGGAACACCTCGCCGAAACGGAGCGGCCTGCCGTTCGGGAGGTACGTTTTGACCGAATCGGGATAGGGTTTGAGCTTTTCCTCACCCTTGCGCCAGAACCCGGCGATCACCTCGGTGACGGGGAAACCGCCCTCCGCGTAGGCGATGCTCGGCTGCAACAGCGCGTCCAGGGGCATCGAGCCGAAGCGTTTGAGGAGTACGTCCCAGCCATCGACGCAGCCGGGGACCGACCAGGTCAGCGGCCCGAGTTCGGGGATTTCTTTCAATTTCTTCTGGGCGAACAGGGCACGAGTCGCCTTGTAGGGCGAGCGACCGCTGGCGTTGAGGCCGTAGAGTTTCTTCGTCTTGCTATCCCAGACGATGGCGAAGAGGTCGCCGCCGATGCCGCAGGACATCGGCTCGACGACGCCGAGGGTGGCGTTGATGGCAATGGCCGCGTCGATGGCGTTGCCGCCCTTGCGAAGCACGTCGAGGCCGACCTGGGCGGCGAGCGGATGGCTGGTGGCGACCATGCCGTTCGGCGCCAGCACTGCCGAGCGGCCGGTTTGGTAAGCAGCGGGACTGAGACGCACGCCTGTCGGTCGGTCGCCAGAGGAGCGCGCAGCCAGGAGGAACGTCAGCGCCAGCGCCAGGGCGAGCAGGGGATACAGTTTCCACATGACAGCCACCTTCTCGGGCAGGAATCGGGGCGACGGTTGGCAGTAGTCTTAGGCAGCGCCCGGAGATTCAGCCAGTGGTGGATGGTGGATGGTGGGTGGTGGATGGTGAAGAAGGACTGTTCCTCTTCACCATCCACCATCCACCACCCACCATCCACCGTCTGTCGGCAAGTTCGTATCAAGCGGCACTTTCGGCACGGTCGATACTTCCGGGGGAGGTCGCATGAAACGACTGCTGATTACTGCTGTGTTGCTGCTCGCGCAGACTGGCTGTCTTGCCCCATTCACCCGGCGCCTCGACCGTGCCATCCAGGCACTGGACGACATCCAGGTGCAGATGAAAGTCGGCAACGCCAAACTGACCGAGGCGACCGAGGCCATGCGGCGCATGGAGTTGCAATTGGAGGACGCCAACCGCAAACTAGCGACGTTCGAGCGTTTCATGAAACGGTTTGGCGGTGGTGGAGTCGGTCGCGATGGACAGCAGGAAGGTGCCACCGCAGCCCCACCCGAAGGGCCGCCGCAAGCACAAGCCGTCGAACTGCCCCGTTAAACCAAGGGCGAGCGGCGCGGCG
>DASPXY010001744.1:0-3844 GCA_035637055.1 Gemmataceae bacterium
CCAGTGCCTCGGCTGCCCTGGTCCCGAGTTCGGCGACACGGCGAAAGTAGTGAGCCTTCCAGGCCGAGCGCGCCGTGCCAACTGCCGACGGAGCGAGCGTATTGCTCGCGTTCGCCACAGGCCCCTGTGGCGAAACCGGCAACGGAATCGGGAGGCGGTGGGTCGGAGTGGGTTGGGCCACTCGGGGATGCTGGTTGACAGTGGGCACGGTCGCTGGCGGTCCGGCGGGAGGTTGGCGGAGTCCCTGGATCATGGCAGCGAGGCTTGGCCCCTCGATGAACTGCATGGCGTAGTAGTGAGTATCACCTTCGCAGCCCACCGCGTAGATGGGGACGATATGGGCATGGCTCAAGAGGGCGGCAGCGTGGGCTTCGTTGTGGAAGCGCTGCAGCTGCCGTTTGTCGAGGGCCACCGCGGCCGGCAACACTTTCAGGGCGACACGGCGGTCGAGGGACACCTGCCGCGCCTCGTACACGATCCCCATACCGCCCCGGCCGATCTCCCGCAGCAACTGGAAGTCTCCGATACTCCCCAGATCACCCCCTCGAAGTGTTGGCCTGGATCTGGGCGGCTCCTGGCCGCGGAAGCGCCGGAGGCAGTCACGGCCTGCAAGGAACTCCTGCAGCTCGACGGCAAACTCGGGGTGAGCCCTCAGGAGTTGCTGGCGATCGAGGGACTGCCCTTTCTCCAGGGCTTGGACGAGGGGGACGAGAATGGCGTTGAGTTGTTGTTCGCGCTCGGCGGTCGAGGTGGACATGGTTTAGCCCGTCGTGGGATCCTCAAGGAGTTGGCGTAGTTTTTTCAGCCCGCGATAGAGCAAGCCGACAATGGCCTCCTGACTGCGGCCCATCAGCTCGCCGACCTTGACCAGCGGGTGCTCCTGGAAATGGTGCAACTCGACGGCACGGCGCTGGTCGGGCGGCAACTCGGCAAGGGCGCGGGCCAGGTGGAGGAGCTGCTCCTCGCGCATGGCACATTCGCTCGGGGACGACTGGTCCGCGGCCAGCCAGGCTTCCAGACGGGCGGAGGACTTATCCAGGTCCCCCTGCAAGGACTGCTCCCGGGCCAGGTCGCGGGCCTCCGCGCCGAACTTCCGGCCGGCCTGGGCCAGCTCGTTCGCCAGGATTTGCCGCAGCCAGGCCATGAGTTCGGCGGTACTGCTGCCGCGGAACTGGTCCATTTTCGCGTGGGCCTTCAGGAGCGTTTGCTGCACCAGGTCGGAAGCATCCATCTTGGCCTGCAATCGCGGGCCCAAACGAAAGCGGGCCAGCAAGCAAAGATACGGGCGGCAGCGCTCCAGCGGCTCCCTGTGCAGTCGATCGTCTCCCCCCACGAATGCCCTCGTTGCAAGAGTTGCCCCCGAGATCAAACGTCTCTGGAGGGAAAATGTTGGTGGATGGGCCAGGGAAAGTCATTCTCCAGCCACGTCCGGCGACTGGCGTTCCAGCCAACAACTCGAAACGGCAGCGTGAGGCTATTTTACGAAAAATCGGAGCAACAGCGCCGGCTCTGCGGCATCAGCGCATCCAGAAGGGGAAGGAGAATGCCCCGATCCGGATATTCGACTCGAGAGGACCAGACTTTGGGGTGAACCCGTCCTTGGGGGCGGGTGGACGGAAGTTAACGGCAGTGACTGGACCTCCCGGCAACGGCGCCAGGAGGACCGCTTCCGCACTACCTGCCCTCAACGACGGACCACCTTGATCGCCCCCAAGGCCGCCTGCCCGCAGCGCTCCCGCCGCGGCAGGCGGTTATTTCCGTCTAGAGCGGTTCGCAGTCGGGTTGCCTCCAGGAGTAGGCCCCGCGAGCCGAGCGGGGCTGCTGGCCGTGCCGCTCGGCTCGCGGCACCTACACCCTGCGTGCGCCACCCGTCTGCGAACCGCTCTAATGTTCGCCAGGTATCACGTCCCGGGGAGGAGCACCTGGCGGGCGTTCTGGAAGATACCGGCGAGGCGTGCGCGCGCCTCTTCTGTATCGCACTGAGCTTCTTCCGCCACCCAGCGTACCATCCGATCCAGGTGGCCGAGTAGCGCGTTGACGGTGCCGAGGTCGCGGCGTATCGGCTCGCCTGCGATGGTTACGTAGACGGGTGAAGTCTGGGCCGTGGCTCGCGGTAGCTTTGGGTCGTCCCGCCAGCAGCGCGCTGCGAGCCAACCGCTCTCGCCGAAGGTCACCTCTTCATCCAGGCTCGCCGTTGTGGGTGTCCCGGTCGGTGTGGTGCTCGCGACGACCATTCCCCCAACGAGCAATTCCAGCCGGTCGAAGGGAATCAAGCTCCGCGCCTCTGCCCGGACTTTCAAGCTGGCGAGCCCGGGAAAAGTGTGGACCGAGCCGGGCTCCTGATCATTCGCAGTCAGGCGCAGCAGCGGCCCTTCGGTAAGGAACGTGCGGCCGGCGCGGACGGCCTCGATCCATGCTTTGTACCCGAACTCTTGCCCTGCCTGCAACCGAACGTAGGTCCGCACCGCCCCCAAAGGCGTCGTGACGAACTCGCGGACACTGCCGCCCAGCAGCGGCAAGCGAAAGCCACAGTTGAGCAGGGCGTACCAGTCGCCCACGCGCGCGAGGGACGGCCGCACCGCATCGACTTTCCCCAGGATCAGATCGGCGAGCGGCTCGCCGCAACGGCTCTCGCCGAAGCGCCAGGACTGCATCGCCGTCCAGGCGACGAGCCCTGCCTTGCGGTGGCACTGATCGCACCAGTCCGCCATCGTCCAGTTGTCGCGGTATTCCGGCAAACCCGGCGAGGCGCCAAAGCGAAGGGGATAAACGACGCGATGGCAACTCAGCAAGACGAGATTGCCGAGGACGGGGTGCCAGTTCAGTGTGTTGACGGCCACGAGATGGCCGGGTCGCTCCAGCGCGGGGCGCTGCCCGCTGAAGGCGGCCAGGTTGGCGGCGGGAGCTACGAACACACCGCCCCCGTGCTCGTCGTCGTGAACTTCGCGCTCCTGGGCCAGCAGGTTGACGACCGCCAGATCTTCACCGGCGGCTTCCAGGAGCGCACCGAAAGGCTCCAGGTGATGCGGGCCAACATCTCCGGAGTACCAACCCTCGTCACGGAGATTCGTCCACCGCTCCATCGTCAAGCGCAGAGCGAGTTTGCCCGGTGAGAGAGAGATTTCCTGTCGCAGAGGGGTATATTCTGGTCCCTTATGCACCTCGACAGTGATCTGGCCAGGAGGCAGGTTGATCTCACACGTGCCGTCGATGTAGGCGAACTCCTTGCCGTCGAGGAGCAAGTTCCCCGCGTAGCGGTGCCCCCAGAACAGCCCGAGACGCGGGAGTCGGCCGAAAGGGGCGTAATAGGTCCCCGCAGCATCGGTGAAGCGGATGCGCACCGGCGTCGGCTGTCCCGTCGCCGCGTCGTTCACGCGCACATGGACCGTTTGCAGTTGCCCGCTCACTGGTACTTCGCCCCGACCTGGTCGAGCACCTTCTTCAGCGCCGCCGCCGCCTTCGGGAACAACTCCGGCCCCGTCACGCCGCCGGTCGGCCCGCCGCCGATCAAGTGCGGCTCCAGCGTCGCAAAACCGTCGTAGTTCATCGCCACCGCCTCGGCCAGCACCTCGGGAATGCGGCCCTCGCCCTCGCCAGCGACGCGCCCGTGCTGCTCGCCCTTGACCCAGTCCTTGATGTGAAAATGCACCGTCCACGGCTTCGTCAGCTGCCACCCTTGCCACGGGTCATAACCGCAGAAGACATAGTTCGCCGGATCGTAGACCGCCGCCAGCCACGGCCCCGATAACTGCTCCAGCACCGTCTCCATCAGATCCTTGACGCGCTCCGGGGAGTCGCCGTAAATGCGATGCTCGTTCTCGTGCAGCAACCGCACCCCCGCCTT
>DASPXY010001745.1:0-13610 GCA_035637055.1 Gemmataceae bacterium
TCACTCTTGGCAGACAAAATCGACGCAATCCACAGCGAGCGGAGCCTTCCCGGTGCCGATCACGCGGAACTGGCAGTCTGACAATTCCACGTCCGTCTTCAGGGTCAGGCTAAACTTCTGGTAGCCGTCCTTGCCGGCGAAGTCGCCGGCGAAGAGGTTACGGTGCGCGTGAAGTTTGCAGTCTCCCCCGGCCGTCACCTCCAGCCGCGCGAGCGCCTCGGTCGCTCCGACTGGCTCCGCTTTCACCAGGAAATCGATCCGATAACGTCCCTTTTCGAGGAAGATGTAAGGGCCGTAGAGAACGGCACCGGTGAAATCCTTGGGAGCGAATCGCGCACGGCGGCCGCTCGCCAGCGAATCCTCGACGATGGCGCCTGTCCCCGGCACGAGTCCGGGCTGCGTCTCCGCCTCGTAACGCCAGTGACCCCCGGCAGGTGTCTGCCGCGTCTTCATCCCCGTCGGAACCTGCGGATAGACAAGGAAATGGCCGAGCGCGAAGCAGCCGGGGCCGCCTTTGCCGCGGACCACGACGGCAGTCCACCCACGGTCGCGCATGGACGCCGGCAGCGTCAGCAGCCGGCTCTGGTTGCCGGGGAAGCAGTACGGCGAGGACGTCCCTGCCACGTGTAACCGCGGCACGTACAGCGTCCCCAGCAACTCATCACCGTGGTAAAAGAGCAGGTCGAAGTGAGCGTCGTACTGGGCGCCGAGGTCGATCATCTCCCCCTTTACCGGCCCGGGAAAGGTCAATTTGACCTCACCGTCCGGCGCCAGGGACACGGTGCCGCGTGCTTCCTTCGAGGTCAGGTTGGCCTTCGGGGTCGCCAGGCACGCCGGGGTCAGGGGGCCGAGGTACGGTTGCGCCGCCCGGCAGCGCGGCGCAAGCGTGCTACGGAGAAAGAGGCCCAACTCGTTGCTCAGGAGTCCGTCATAAAGCCACACCTCATAGTCTCCGACCGCCACCGTCTCGCGCGGGGTACCGAAGCGCTGCAGGAAATGGTCGCGGTTGGTCGGATGCATGGGGTCGTGTTCGTTGAACAGAATGAAATCATAGTGCGGCACTTCCAGCGACCGTCGTCCCGGCGTCAGGTAGGCGTTCGGGTTCTGCGAGTGGAGCCACGGCTGGCCGTCGGGCAGTATGGGACGGATCTCGACATGCTCTCGGGTCAGGTAATGGAGGCGGCGTGCGCTCCAGAAAGTCGCCAATCCGTGGTGGATCTTGTGCTCGCGCGACAATCGATCCAGCACGCGCGCGACTTCGGGGTACGGCGAGCGCAGTTCGCGGAAGGAGAACGCCTGGCGGTGACAGACGGCCAATTGGACGCAGGCGAACAGAACGATGACCGCCGGACAAGCGCGGCCGAGCCATCGTAGCGGCCACCCCGGCAGAAAACGGCAGCAGACGCCGACCAGGAGGAACGGGATGAAGACCGCGCCGAGCAAGTAGCGCTCCGCCGCCGCACCGGACCGCGCCGCACCCGAGACCACCACCGCACCGAGATTACACACGCAGCACCCCAGGCCGATCAGGGCAAGGGCCGCCACGGCGACCCCGGCGCAACGCTCGGGAGTGTCCGTGGCGGGGACGGTTCGGGTGGCCCGTGCTGATCGCAGAAAGCGCAGGCCAACGACCACCGCGGCGGACACAAAGGTGAGGAAGGTGGCTTTCAGGAGGTGTTGCCCCTGCACCCACTGCGGCAGCATCTCGCGGAACTTGCCCCACGATTGCTTGACCTCCGTGAAATCTACGATGAGGTTCAAGGGCAAGAGGACGAAGCCGCCGTGAGCAAAGGCGTACTGCACGCCCAGTGACAGGGCATAGGCACCACCGCACAGGATCAGTGTCTCGATCAGTTTCAAGAGCGGAACGACGCGGAACGCCGCCAGCACGACCATGGTAGAGCAGAGCGGGGCGAGGAACTGCGGGAGGAGCAGTCGATCGGAGAACAATCCCAGGCCGCCTGTGAGCACGAACGTCGTCGCCGCCAACCATCCCATCCGGCGGTGGAGGTTCCGCACGACGAGCAGCGACAGAAGCAGGCCGACGAGGATGATGCCGGCGTGATTCGTCGGGTGGTACATCAGGAAGGCACGGCTCCAGTACGGCGCGCCCAGGTGTGCAACCAGCAGGAGTAGGGGTCCGGAAGCGGCGAACAGGAACGCCTCGCGCAAGCGCAGGCCGGTCTGCCGAAAGAGGGCAGTGAGCAGAACGACAACCAGGCCGTAATAGAGGATATTGTAGACCAGAAAAACCGCAAATAGGCCCTTGCACACGGCCACCGCCCCGAGGACGAACAGCAAGTCCGGGAAGAGGTACGGTGCGTAAGGAAGGTGATAGTTCTGCAGTTCGTAACCGCGGCCGAGCAGATCCTCGCTGACCTCGACGGCGAAGAGATCGTCGGAGTTGAACGAATGCGGCTGGCTGCGGTAGCGATGGCCGTGGAAGAGAGTGGCCAGGATCAGGAGCGCGGCGACGAACAGCGGCCAGGCGGCCAGGCGCAAGCGACGCGCGAAGGAGACAGGCGAATCCATCCGCAGCTCCTGTTCTTCGAGACTGGTTCGGGACACCAACCCGAAGCGTGAGCGAGGGACAGTCACCTCTCTGGAATGGTGCGTGTCCCTCGCTCACGCTTCGGGTTGGTGTGGGACTTACGCGGCCCGAATTGTCGGATTTTCCGCGGCGGCCGCCTTTGTCAGGACGAAGGAGCAGAAGCGATGGATCGACAGCCGGAAATAGTCCTGGCGAGCGACGTGCAGACCGGCGAACAGGCGGCGGTAACCCGGCTCGTCGCGGATGTGGCGGCCGCGATCGTTGCGCAGCAGGAAGTTGCTCAGGAACTTGCCCGGCGTGAAGACCGGCTCGGCACACAGGACGACACCCGTTGGGCGGAGCACATGCCGGATCGACGTGAAACAATCGCGGATGATATCGTCGTCCATGTGATGCAGGGCGCCGACGAACATCACAACATCGAAACCATCGCCGGCGAACTGCAGCGCGCGGGCGTCCATGCACTCGAAGCGCCCGGCCGGATACAGCTTGCGGGCGCGCTCGATATAATGCGGCTCGATGTCCACACCCGTATAGCGGTTGTCCTTCATCGAGACGACCTGAGACGCGCAGGTTCCGGTGGAACAGCCGATGTCCAGCACATCTTTCCCCGATACCTCAAGGTATTCGCGGAAGTGGCGACGGATGGCGGAATAGTTGTTACATAGGCGCTGCTGCCACTCGAAGATGCGCGGGTGATCGAGCAGCCGGTGAAGCAGTCTCAGCATGAGCCTTTCCTTCCATTGCCGTCCGTCATTCTTCACAAACCAACTCGACGCGGTCCACAAACAGTTGTGCCTTCCCATCTGAAACTACGCGAAACTGGCAGTCTGACAATTCAACCTCTGTTTGCAGGATCAGGCTGAACTTCTGATAACCGTTCGTCTCCGCAAAGTCCACCGCCGCGAGCTTCCGCTGCGTGAGTACGGGACCGTCGGGGCCTGCCGCCACCTCGATCTGTGCCAATGGTCCGCTACCGCGGGCAGCGGTCTTGAGGAAGAAATCGACGCGATAACGGCCTTGCTCCAGAAAAACGTTGGGGCCGGACAGGACGACGCCGGAAACCTCGCGGGGGACCATACGGGCGCGGCCGCCGCTGGCCTGCCTGTCCTGGACAACTGCTCCGGAGCCGGGCTGTATCTCCGCCTCATAATGCCAGTGGCCACCTACGGGAGTCTGCCGTGTCTTCAGGTGGGGCGGGGCCTTGGGATAAACGAGGAAGTGCCCGAGGGCGAAACATCCAGGCCCTCCCTTGCTCCGGACGAGAACCGAAGTCCACGAACGCTCGGCGAGGGCCGGCGGCAGTGTGAGGAGCCGGCTCTGATTGCCGGCCATGCGGTACGATGCCGATACCTGGGGGACATTGACTCGCGGCACGTACAAGGTCGCTACTAACTCATCGCCCTGGTAGAACAGTAGATCAAAGTGAGCATCGTACTGAGCAGTGACATCGATCATTTCCCCCTTAACCGAACCGGAAAACGTCAATTTGACCTCACCATCCGGGGGAAGCATTACTGTGCCCGGGCGCAAAAAGCTAGATCCATTTTCTTTCGGCACCGCGAGGGCGGCGGGACTGGCGGGGCCAAAATACGGTCTCACATTGCGGCAGCGCGACGCAAGGATGCTGCGCAGAAAGAGGTTCAATTCGGTGTTGAGCAACCCGTCGTAAATCCACACCTCGCAAGGGCCCGCCTGGACCTTCTCCCGTGGGGTGCCGAAGCGCCTCTCGAAGTAGACGCGGTCCATCGAGTGGCCCGGATCGGGGTCGTGATCGTTGACGAGGATGAAGTTGTAGTGCGGCAGTTCCATCGCGCGCCGGCCGGGTGTCAGGTATGCGTAGGGCGTTTGGACGTGCAGCCAGGGCTCACCGTTGGGCAAGATGGTGTGGAGCTGGACGTACTCGTGGGTGAGGTAACACAGGCTGCGGGAGTTCCAGAAGGTCGCCAGCCCGTGCCCGAGTTTCTGCTCGCGGGCCAGTCGATCCAGCACGCGCGCGACCTCGGGGTACGGCGGCCGCAATTCGCCAAACGTGAAGACCTGCCGGTAATCGATCCCCAGGGCCGCAGTGGCGTACAGGACGACGAGGACGGGGCAGGCGCGGGCGAGCCATTGCAGCGGCCAGCCTGGCAAAAAGCGGCAGCAGAAGCCGGCGCACAGGAAGGGGATGAACACGGCGCCCAGCAGGTAGCGGTCGAACCCGGGCAGGCGAGCGGCGCCGGAGACGACCACGGCGCCCACATTGCACACGCAGCAGAGCAGGCCGATCAGGGCGATGGCCGCCACGGCGGCTTGGCGGCGGCTGGCCTCGTCCGGAGATGCCGGCGCGAGGCGCTTTCCCCGCGCGGCCCAGACTGCCCGCAGCGCAACCACGGCCGCGGCCGGCAGGAAGCTAAGGAACAGGATCTTGAGGAAGTGCTGGCCCTGCAAATAGAGCGGCAGATTTTCGATAAACCCGATCCACGATTCCCTCATTTCGCTCGGCCGGACCGTGACTCCCTGGGGCAGCAGCACGAAGTAATGGCTGAAGACACGCTCCAACCCCACGCACAGAGCGTACGCCCCGCCGGTGAGGAGCACGCTCCCCACTGCTTTGCGGACCGGGACGACGCGGAAGGCGGCCAGCAGAACAGCGGTGAGGCAGAGGGGGGCGAGGAACTGCGGCAGCAGCAGTCGGTCGGAGAACAGCCCCAGGCCGCCCGCGACCACAAACGCCGCCACGACGAGCCACGGCATGCGCCGATGCAGGTTCCGCACCACCAGCAGCGACAGGAACAGGCCGGCGAGGATAACGCCCGCGTGGTTCATCGGGCGGTAAAGGAGGGCCACCCGCCACTGGTAGCGGTCGCCGAGGTGTGTGACCAGGAAGAGTAGCAGTCCGGAGCCAGCGAACAGAAACGCCTCGCGCAGCCGCAGCCCGGTCTGCCGAAACAGCGCTGTCAAGATCACTAGCAGTAGCCCGTAATACAGGATGTTATAGATCAAGAAAATAGTCAACAGTCCCTTGCCCAGGGCCACGCAGCCAAGGACAAGGAGTAAGTCGGGGAAGATATAAGGAGCGCCGGGCAGGTGATACTGCTGGAGTTCATGGCCGCGGCCGAGCACGTCGAGACCGACATGGATGGGGAGGAGGTCGTCGGAATTAAACGCAAAGGGGGACGTGCAGTAGCGCTGCCCGAGGGACAGGAGGGCGAGGAGAAGGAGACCGACCACGATCCCGGGGCAGAGGGCGGAACGCCAACGGCGGGTCATGCCAGGTGTACCCATCCACCGTTCCTTTCCGCAGAGGCTTGTCAGGCCGCCCGCTTGCCGTACAGCCAACGATTGGCCTCAAGATACTCGACCGTCTGCAGAACTGCCTCGCGGATGTTCAGCCGCGGTCGCCAGCCCAGCGCACGAACCTTGCGCGTGTCAAGAAAGATAAATGGGTTGTCACCGATCCAGCCACGGTCGCCGCCGCCATAGGTCAGCCGCGGCGTAACGCCCAGGTGGCTCGCGATCCAACGCACCGAATCGTTCACCTCGCAATACTCATCGGTGCCGAGATTGAACACATTGACCGTGCCGTCCGCCCGCGCCAGTGCCGTGAGCATGGCCTCAATGCAATCCTGCACGTACAGGTAAGACTTCCGCTGGTGGCCATTGCCGAGGATGTGGAGGTGGCCGGAGTGGTCGAGCAATTGCTTGTAGAAGTCGTAGACGTGCCCGTGGGTGTACCGCTCGCCGAGCACCGAAACAAAACGAAAGATGTATCCCTGAAAACCAAAGCCTTCGCAATAGCTCTCGATCAGTCCTTCGCCTGCGAGCTTCGACGCTCCATAGAACGAGGTCTGAATCGGCATGGGGGCGTCTTCCGGGGTGGGGATCACCCTGGCCTCGCCGTACACAGAACCTGTCGAAGAGAACGCGATTCTGCGAACTCCGTTGGTGCGCATGGCTTCGAGAACATTTGACGTAGCTATTGTGTTCTGTTCGAGATCCTTGCGCGGGTGATGAGTGCCGAAACGAACATCGGCGTTGGCGGCGAGGTGAAAGACGACATCGCAGCCCGCCAGGGCGCGCGTCAGGGCGGGTTGGTCCAAAGTGTCGCCCTCGACCAACTGGAAATCCGGATGCTCCAGCGCGGGGCCGAGAAACTCCAGCATGCCGGTGGAGAGGTTGTCGTAGCCGACGACGGCGATGCCGTCCCCCAGCAGACGGTCAACCAGGTTGCTGCCGATGAAGCCGGCGGCGCCTGTCACGAAAACCTTGTTCATCGTTCCCTCTTCCTGGGTTTCAGGGTCAGGCCGATTACCAGGTTGCAGAACAACAGCGGCACCGGGATGGGAAAGAACCGCCGCGAGGCAACCCGGAAATAGGGGGCCAGCTCGCGGAAGATCTCGCGCGGCCGATTGAGATGTTCGCGACTGATAAACCACCTGTACGGTTGATTGTAGCGCTTCTCGAAGATCCGTTGTGCCGAGATGCGTCGGGCCAAACCGTATGCCAGGCTCCCCTCGCAGGGGATGACGATCACGAGCCGGCCTCGGTCCTTGTCGCAGACGCGGTGCAGTTCGCGCAGCGCCGCGGGCAGGTTCGGGAGGTGTTCCAGGACGTGAATCGCCAGGATGCGGTCGAAGTAGCCATCAGGAAAGTTGAGGCGCTGCTGGCAATCCCCGGTAACAACATTGATGTCGGGAAACCGCTCCTTGATACGATGGCTCATGTTCTCGCGCAACTCAAGCGCATAGTAGTTGGCTCGCTGCGTGGGCGTGAGGGTTTCGTATTCGAGGTGCTCGCCCAGGCCGGCGCCGATTTCTAAGGTTCGGGTGAACTCGCCGCGCGATGCCTTGACGGGATAGGTGTGGTTGAACTTGTCGATGACCGAATACTTCTTTGGCAACACCTCGTGCCAGTAACGCATGAAGTCATTGCTGATCCGCTGCTGTTCCTCCGTCAGCGGGGGAATGGTTTTCGGCCAGATGGTCCTCACCGCCATGCGGTCGCTCCTGTCTTGCCGCACAGAGTAGTCTGCTCGCGGAGCGAGCAGACTACTCTGTCTACGCTGCCCGGATGGCCTCGTCTCCGTCTCGTTCCTCTTCCTCGGAAGTGACGATCTGCAGCCGCGCCGGGTAACGCGTGAAGCGAATCTTGAGCACGTCGAAGACGTTCCGTAGATTGCCGCTGATCACCGCCAGGCGGCTGTCGCCGTCATCGCGCCAGCGGATCGGGATTTGTTCGATGCGGTAGCCACTCTGAATCGCCAGATACAGAATCTCCACGTCGAACATATAGCCATCGATCCGCTGCCGATGGAACAGATCCTTGGCAACCGCCTGCTGGAAGAATTTGAAGCCGCACTGCGTGTCACCGATGCCCGGCAGCGACAGGATCGCGCGCAGCACCCAGCGGAACACGCGCGAGCCAATCTGGCGATAGATTTTCTGCTTCTTCTCGATGCGCGACTCGCGCAGCCCGCGCGAGCCGATGACCAAGTCGCAGCCGCCATCGAGTGCGGCGCGAAACTTGTCGAACTCGGTGATTGGTGTTTTGTTGTCGGCATCGGTAAAGCCGATGATCCGCCCGCGCGCCAACTGCACCGCGTGACGAATCCCATGCCCCTTTCCGCGGCGTTCGACGCTGCCGAGAACCTTCAAGTCGTTGCGTCCGGCAGCCAACTCGGCGACGTGCTCGCGCGTGCCGTCATTCCCATCCGCCGCCACAATGATTTCATGCGACAGCGCGCGGCTGTTGAAGTACTCCTGAGCCTCCGCGATCGTCCGGCCGATGCCGCGGCGCTCGTTGTAGGCGGGCAAGATTAGCGAGATATAAGGCCTCTCTATCACCTTTGTTGTCTCCTCTCTGCTAACCCGCGAGCGGGAACCAGCAAGCGACCCCTTGCGCCTCTCAGGCAGCTGCGGCCGTGCGCCGGTGCAGTGCGAAGCCCGCCTTGACCGCGTCGTCGCGAAACATCTTGACCGTCTCCAGCGAAAACTCGTCCAGATCCTTGCCCACCAACGCCACCTTCGCGAGAACGTCGTGCGTGACCGTGATGATGTCGCAGCCGACCTCGTCGGCCTGGAAGATGTTGAGCAGCTCGCGCGGGCTGGCCCAGAGCAATTCGGCCTGCGGGCAGAGTTGAACCAGTGTTTTCGCCTCGGTCATGAGCGGCACGGGATCGACGCCGGTATCGGCAATCCGCCCCGCGAACACCGACACCACGACCGGCACCCGTCCGGCGACGGCCTCGCAGACCGCCTTGACCTGCTCCAGGGTGAAGATCGCGGTGACGTTCTGCTTGACGCGCTGCTTCGCCAGCCGCCGGATCAAGGGAATGGAGGAACGGCCGACGCTGTTCGTAATTGGAATCTTGACGTAGACGTTCTCGCCCCAGGAAGCGATGTGCCGGGCCTGCTGCTCCATTTCGTCAAAATCGTCGGAGAACACTTCAAAGGAGATCGGCCGATCGGTGATCGTTCCAAGAATGTCGCGTGCAAACGCTTCGTAATCGGTAATGCCGGCCTTGCGCATGAGGGTCGGATTGGTCGTGAAGCCCTTGATCAATGGGTTGGCGCTCATCCTGAGCATCCCGGCACGATCTGCGCCATCCGCATAGATCTTGATGCGCAATGACTCCACGCTCTTCATCCAACTCTCCTCCCTGCGCGCCTCACTCTGCCCGGTTCTCCGAACCGCGGCGGAACACACTACCCTCAGCGCTCGTTGCCAGGATCCAATGTGCCGCCGTCGTAATGTCGCCAGTGATGAAGTCACTGGTGATGGAGGGCGGTTTGGCCTCCTGATATTGGTAATCCAATAACACTGTCCGGCAGCCCGCTCGGCGACCCGCTTCGATGTCCTTCCAACGATCGCCGATCAGGAAACTATGTCCCAGCGCGATATTATGTTTCGCCGCCGCCTCCAGGATCATTCCGGGGTTTGGCTTGCGCCGCGGTGAGTCCCCATCGTCGTAGCATGTTACGATATCATCGAGCGGCAGCGCAGCGCTCAGGGCAGCGTTGATGGCCTCGACGACCTCGCGCCGCTGGGTGCCGCGCGCGACATCCGGCTGATTCGTTACCCCCACGAGCAGAAACCCCGCCCGCCGCAAACGTCCCAGCGCTTCCGGCACGCCCGGCAACACCTCCAACTCGGCGAGCGAGCGCGGCGGGTAAGGCTTGCCGCCGCGGACAATGCTGCGGTTCAAGACGCCGTCGCGATCCAGGAACACCGCCGGCCGCAGCCTTTCTGTCATGCCGCGGCCTCCCATTTGGTCTGGCTCGCCTTCAGCGCCGGGTGCGACACGAGGCAATGCCACACTACCCCCTGAAACGCCTCGGCGTGCGGCGTCACATGTTGCGGATTCACCGTCGGCACGATGACACAGGCATCAGCGACCTGGGCGGTATAGCCACCATCGCGACCCACAATGCCGAGAATACCAGCACCTACCTGCCGGGCGTACTGCAGCGCCGCCACGAGATTCGCGCTCACATTCTTCTGTACATTGCCGCCCCCCACCGAGAAGACCAGCAACACATCACGCGCCGTCAGACGGCTGCCCCGCAGCCACTGCGCGAACACTGTCTCCCAACCTTCATCATTCGTCCGTGCCGTCAACTCCGAAACATTGTCCGTCGGAGCATAGGCCTCGATGCCAACGATCTTGCGAAAGTCGTTCACCGCATGCGAGGCATTGGCCGCGCTACCACCGACACCGAGAATGAACAGCCGGCCCCCCGACGCACGGGCATCGCGGATGCACGCGACCATGCGTGCAATGGCCACCCGGTCGAGGCCGTCGATGACCTGTTTCGCCTCGGCGAGGAACTGGTCAACGAAGGCAGTCACGCCGTGCGCCTGGGTGCATTCTTCTGCAGATATCGACATAACTCCTCCAGTCCTTGAAACGATCCGATTTCGTAGAACCGCTCCCGAACCTCGTATCCCGCCAGTTCGCCGCGTCCCAGCAGGGCCTGGTAAAGCTCGGCAAGGCAACTGGGCCGATCCGTGGGGATGTCGGCAAAAGCGTGGGCCTGGAACACACCTAAACCATAGTCGATGTGCCGCATGGCCGCGGTGCGTGCCTTCTTGTCATACGTGATGATTTCGCCGCTCTCGAAAACCACATTGCTCGTGTCCCATTGGTCCTCGTTCCGGACCACCGTCATCAGGCCGAGTTTGCCCGAATGGTCGAACGCCTGCACGATCGCGCGGGCGTCGCACGGCAGGTACGAGTCGCCGTAGATCACCAGGAACCGCCCTCCCAGTAGCGGCAGCGCACGCTTGAGGGCACCGGCTGTGCCAAGCAATCGATCACCGTCCGGGGAGTACACCACTTGCAGGCCAAAGCGCCTGCCGTCCCCAACATACTGTTCGATTTGCTCGCCCAGGTACGCGGTGCAGATGACAGCCCGCTCAACCCCCCAGCCGGCAAGCAACCGCAACTGGTGGGCGATGAACGGCTCGCCGTTGACGTCGAGGAGGGCCTTGGGAACAGTCGCCGTCAGCGGGCGCATGCGCGTCGCCAGACCGCCGGCGAGTATCGCGATCGGATACATGGGGTATTCCCCTGCCGCTTGCAGTTTCGCAACACAACGCTACGCCGCGGTATTCAGCACCGTTGTGCCGCGGAAGTCGAACGAAAAGCGAACTTCCTTCAGTCCCGCCTCGTGCATCGCCTTGCGCAAGCGGACGCGATCCTCTGCGTAGAACATCAAAAAGCCGCCGCCGCCCGCGCCGATCAGCTTGCCCCCGAGCGCGCCGTTCGCCCGCGCCAACTTGTACCAGTCGTCGATCGCATCGTTGCTCATCGTCCGGGCGCGCTTCTTCTTGTGCTCCCAATGGACGTTCATCAGTTCGGCGAACTTGTTCAGGTCGCCCGCCTCCAGGGCAGCCTTGCTCTCGCGGCCCAGTTCCTTGACGAAGTGCAGGTTCGCGATCATCTCCTTGTCGTAGGCGCGGCTCTTGCTGTCCTGTTCCTTGAGCACCGACGACGCTGAGCGCGAGTACCCTGTGAAGAACAGCAGTAAATTGTCCTCCAGGGTGTAGAGGGTTTCCTCACTGACGTTGAGCGGACAGACTTCCACCTGACCGTTCGAGTGGAAGCGGAAGCAGGTGAGGCCGCCGTACGCCGCGATGTACTGATCCTGCTTGCCGATCGGTTCGCCAAGCAGTCCGATCTCGATGTGGCAGGCTTGCTCCGCCAGGTCGTGCGGCTGCACCGGCGTCTTGGTAAGCGTGTGCAGGGCGCGCAGCAGCGCGGTGGTGAAACTGCCCGACGAGCCCAGGCCAGTCCCCGCCGGGATGTCAGCCATCGACGTGATCTCCAGGCTGCCGACCGGAGCGCCTGTCAGCCGCAGGGCCTCGCGAATAATCGGATGCTCGACCTCATCGACCGCGTGGACGCGCTCCATCTTGGAATACTTGATGATCAACTCGGGCACGAACGTCTTGTGAATGGTGATGTAGACGTACTTGCTAATGGCAGCGGCGATCAGAAAGCCGGTGTGCTCCTCGTAGTACGAGGGCAAGTCGGTGCCGCCGCCGCCGAGCGAAATCCGCAACGGGCTGCGCGTAATGATCATATTCCGGACCTCTGATAAACCATTTCGACGACGCGCAAGGCCGCCCGTGCGTCGGCCAGACTCGCAGCGGGTTGCCGCTTGAGCCGGATGTCTTCGAGGAATTCGTCGAATTCGAGCTTCCAGGACTGGTCGCCGCGCGGGTACTCCCAGGTGGTCGTCTCCGGCGGCCCCAGCTCCGGCAGCATGCGATGGAGCGTGATTCGCTCGGTGCCGTAACTGCCGCCCAGCCCGGCGATGTCGAGCTTGGCCCGCTTGCCGTAAATCTCCAGTGAAAACAGGTTCTTCCACTCGGTGCAGCTCGCGTGCAGAAACGCTACCTGCTGCCTGGCCGTCCGCAACAACACGAAGCCGTTGTCATCGACGGGCATGTCCCAGAAGTAGGTGTGAGCGAAGCCGTCCACCTCGGTGAAGTCGCCCAGGAACAGGCGGGCCAGGTCGATCAGGTGAACGCCCTGGTCGATCAACTCGCCGCCGCCGGACAGTTCCGGGTCGGCGCGCCATTCACGGTCATAGCCGATGCGGCCGCCGTGACCGTAGCGACCACGCACAAACATCAGTTCGCCCAGGACGCCCGCCCTGTGCAGTTCCTTCGCCTTGAGCAAGGCGGGGTGATAGCGGTGATTGAAGCCGACCCGAACGAGCACCCGCGCCTCGCGGACGGCCTCTATCACGGGATCGAGTTCGGCGCTGCGGCGGGCGGCGGGCTTCTCGACCAGGACATGCTTGCCGGCACGCACAGCAGCGAGCGTAATTTCCGGCAGAGCACGATGGACCGCGGAGACCAGGACCAGGTCAACGTCGGGACGGCGGACGGCGGCGCGCCAGTCCTCGGTCGCGACGGCACCGGGGACGGTCTGGACCAGACGACGCGCGCGGTCCAGCACCACGTCGGCGCAGACTACTAGCCGGGAGTCTCCAAGGTACTGCAGCCGTTTCTGTCCAATGGCGCCACAGCCGACCAGCGCGACGTTCACCGCGACAAGACTCCTTTCGACTCTGATTTCCCGCTTGCGGGTTAGCAGTGCGCAGAGTGCTAACCCGCAAGCGGGAAATCGAAGCCGCGATCCTCGGGCACGATGCGGCGCAGCGTGTAAATGTCCGAGCGCCGTAGCTCCTCACGTCGTCCAGGTAAGTCACTCCACCGATCCCATTTGGCGCTAATAAGCCTGCCCGTGATGCCATCGCTGGCCCGCGACGCCAGAAACACGCACAGCGCCGCTCCCTGCTCCAACCCGTCGCCGCCCGTCGCCTGCTGCCTCAGCGATGCCTCGTAAAACGAGCGCCCGACCACCTCGGGGCCAGCACGCAAGACCTCTTCGAGTAATCGCGTGTTGAGCGCCCCGGGGGCGACGCTGTTGCAGTCGATGCCGAACTCTGCGACCTCGCCCGCCAGCGTCTCGACGAAACGCACGACCGCCGCCTTCGTCGCCGCGTAGGCGCTCAAGAACGGCATCGGCTTGGTGGCGCCGCCGCCGGACAGCACGATGATCTTG
>DASPXY010001746.1:0-14473 GCA_035637055.1 Gemmataceae bacterium
TTCGCCTTTTACCCGGGCTATTCCCCGAAATGATGAATATCCCCTTTTCCGGACCTCGTGCCTGTCTACTACTTCACCTCCCACAGGCGGACTGTGCGGTCCTTGCTACCGGAGAGGAGTCGTTGTCCGTCGGCCGAAAACGCCAGACACGTGACGGTGTCGGTGTGGCCATCGAGACGTTGGAGTTCCTTCCCCGTCGCCGCGTCCCAGAGGCGAATGGTCTTATCCGCGCTGCCCGAAGCGACCCGCGTGCCGTCCCGCGAGAAGGCCAGGCAGGTAATGGCCAACTCTTGCTTGTGCTCGAACAAGCGGATCTCCTTCCCCTCGTTCGCGCTCAGTAGCCGGATGCGCCCGATGTTCTCGCCGGTGATCAGGGACTTGCCGTCGGGGGAGAAGTCGGCGCTCGTGACCTGGACGCCCGAAAGCACGGACCACCCCTTGCCTTTCGCCACGTCCCAGAGTTGCGCGCCGGTCTGGTTGGCGGAGAATCCCCTGCTGCCATCGGGCGAGATTGCGATACAGCGGGCTTCGCCCCCAGGATGGCGGAGATCAGCGATCTGCTGCTCACTCTTCACATCGTAGACGCGAATGGCGTGGGGACTGCCGTTCTGCAGGATCAGGTAGCGGTACAGGATGATATACTGGCCGTCCCGGGACAGCCTTCCCCGCTTGGTGTGGACTCCGATGTTGATGTCGCGGAGCTTCAGGCCAGAGTCCACCTCAAGGACCCTCATGGAGGGGTAGGCGGAATGACCCCCGACCAAATAGCGCTGGCCGTCGGGAGCCAGGTCAATCCAGTCGCAACGGTAGCCTCGCGGCTTGTCAGGCCCTTGCTCGCCAGTTTCGAGGTTCCAGAACCGGACCGCATGATCGCAGCGCTCGATACTGCGATCCTGGCCCACCGCCACCGCCCGCTTGCCATCCGCGGAGAACGCGCCGCCGCGGACCTCCCCTGAGAAGCCGGTCAGCCGGTATTTTTCCGCCAGCAATGGGGCAGGGCGCGGTGCTGGGGCCTCTGCCGGGCTACCGTTGACCACCTTACCGGTCCCCGGGACATCCACCTTCCCCGGCACCTTGTTCTCAATGTCCCCGTCGCGGGCCCGGATCACGATGACGATGGCCACCACGACCAGGACCACGACCCCGCCCGCCAGCGCGAGCCAGCGCTGCTTGCCACCACGCTTCCCCGACGCCGGGGCGGCCAGGTAACGGTCCAGCGCCGCCGCAAACTCGGTCATGCTGGCGTAACGGTCGGCGGGTTCCCGGGCCATCGCCTGCAGGCAGATGGCCTCAAGGCGAGGATCGACCTCCGGCCGCAGGGCCGACGGCCGCTGGGGCTGGTGGGTCAGTTTGCGGGCCAGCACCTCACTCAGCGTCCCCGCGAACGGCAACTGGCCGGTGAGCAGTTCGTAGAGGATCACGCCGAGGCTGTACACGTCGTTGGCCGGGCCGATGTGCTTCAGGTCGCCCGCGACCTGTTCCGGCGCCATGTAAGCCGGTGTGCCCACCAACGAACCGCTCCGGGTCAGGCGGATGTCCTCGCTCTTGACGCGGCGGGCCAGGCCGAAGTCCATGACCACTGGCTCGCCGCGTCGGTTCAGCATGATGTTGGCGGGCTTGAGATCGCGGTGGATGACGCCGTGCGCGTGCGCGTCGCCCACGGCCACCGCGATCTTGCCGACCAGCGCGGCGGACTCGCGCGGCGACACCATCGGCCCGTGGTCGAGCCGTTCGGCCAGGGACTCGCCCTCGATGTAGGCCATCGTCAGGTAGTGAGTGCCGCTGACCTCGCCGACGTCATGGACCGGGCACAGGTTGGGGTGGTCCAGGGTGGCGGCGGCGCGGGCCTCGCGGTAGAACCGCTCCAGCGCCGTCGGGTCGTCCTCCAGGGAGAAATGCGGCACTTTCAGAGCCACAGGGCGGTCGAGCTGCGTGTCATGGGCCAGATAAACGGCGCCCATGCCGCCCTGGGCGAGCCGCTTGCGAATGCGGTAGCGGCCGAAACATTCCGGGAGCGGTGCGAGCTTCTCCCCCGACTGGGCCGAGGGCTGCGTGGAAAGTTGGCTGGCGGGCGTGACGCGGGCAGGGTCGGCAAGATGCGGGCCGGGCCAGGTTCGCGACGTCTGCGCCAGCAATCGCTGCAGCGCCTCGACCTGATGGGGAAAACGGCAGGCGTAATCGGACAGGTCGGCGGTCCGGTCGAACTGCTGGCGAACCTCGTACTCCGCCTGGAGCAGGTCGGCCGGCACGGTGTCCACCGTGCCCAGTTCAGGGTAGTCGCGCAGGTACTCTTCCAGGCAGGGTCGCCGGTTCCGCTGCCACTGACGTTCCAGATCGATCTTGGCCATTTCGATCAGGAGCGGCCGCCGCAAGGTGGGGTCGGCCGGCAGCTCGTGCGTCCGGGCCAGCAATCGCCCCTCGTCCCACGTCTGCTCGAACTCCACCAACCACCCTTCGACGAAACGCCGTTGTTCGTGGGAGAGGCCCTGGAGAAGCGCGTTGCTGGCTGCCATGACTGCCCTCCGGTCAGCGAGGAGATCGAAACGCGGCCGCGGTCGGCTGCTCACTACCTGGATTGCATTTCCCCCCGGAAGTGTCGCACGGACTGGCCAATTTACTTCACTCGGCCGGCTCCGCCGAGGCGTCGTTGAGCCGCTGCTGCAACAGATTGAGCACGCGATGCACCGTTTGCCGCGAGACGTCTAGCTGGGCGGCGATGTCGGTGACGTGGTGGCCCTGAAGGCGGCGCTCCAGCACCTGGGCGTGGAGTTCCGGCAGACCGCGGAGGAGGGCCTCGATTTGATCGACCAGCATGGCGGCCTCGTCGGGGCCGGGGTCGCGGGCGACGGCCTGGGGCAGCCAGTCGGCGGCGCCGGTCGGCTGCTCTGCCCCGGCGTCGCGCTTGTCGGCCGTGTGATAGCGACCCTTGGCCCGGACCTTCAGCAGGGTGATCTTCACCAGCAGCCGCCAGACCTGCGCCGAGCTGTCAATCTGGAACTCGCCCCCGGCGCTGCGGCGGAAGAAGGTGCGGAAGACGGACTGAACCACGTCCTCGCCGTCCACGCGGCCAGCGAGTTTGCGGCTGAGGTGCTGCTCGGCAAGTCGGGTCAGGCGCTGAGCGTAACGGGCGAAGAGTTGTTCGGCGGCTTGCTGGTCGCCGGCCTGGAACCGCTGGAGCAGATCGGGGATGGGGACCGGATCGCTCATGGACATCCCTCCAGGAGCCTGGCCCATAGATTGTACGGAATTGGCGGGTGCTCGTCGCTGCGTGGGGATTTCACCTCCCTCTGGAGGGCGTGCTCCGGGAACACCCCGGCGAACGTACTTGCTCGCCGGGGTACGCGCCCGAGGCTATCTGCGGGCCTGGTTCTCGCCCCAGGACCAGTAGTTTGCTTGCCACTCCACGCCGAACTGTGGGCTGAACTGGTCCGTGGGGATGAGTTGCTCCACCGGGATGGCGCGGGTGCTCCCGGTCGCAGAGCTGGTCTGGCGCTCGCCCCAGGACCAGATGTCGTCCTGGCCGGCCCCTGACCAGTCCGCACTCCCCTGGTCCCGGACAAAGGCGGCATCCAGGGAAGCGACCGACGAGGTGCCCGA
This sequence comes from Gemmataceae bacterium, assembly GCA_035637055.1. GTDB lineage: Bacteria > Planctomycetota > Planctomycetia > Gemmatales > Gemmataceae > DASPXY01. The sequence continues at coordinate 3,598 of DASPXY010001746.1, forward strand.
TCGGTCCGGGACACTGGAGACGAGGGCGTCCCCCTGGCCGAAGACCCGGGTGACCGCCACGTTGAACGGGGCGAACATCTCGGACGTGCGGTAGAGGATTTCCTGGATGTCCTGCTCGGTCCCCCCGGCACTGGTGAAGGACGTGAGGCTGTTGGGGCCATCGTAGGGGAGAGCAACACCGTCGAAGTTCGGGGCCAGGACCGTCTCGTTCGGTGGGGGGGTGAAGAGCTGGGCCAGTTCCGTCATGCTGTTGACGGTGGCGACCAGCCGATCCTCCAGAGCCTCCACGCGCAGGCGGGTCGAGCGGGCCGGCGGGCGCCGGCGGGGCGACCGCAGGTTTCCAACGGTCGCGACGAATTTCGAGAGCAGGTGACGCACGGCGAACTCCTTTGCACTGTTGCAGCATTACACGGTTGAGCAGGGGTAGTTGCCCCCTGCCCGGTCTGGTGGCTGCTCCCGTTGAGCAACCTCTGCAACAGAGCCATTGCGCTCGCTGTGCGGAGTGTAACAGGCACCGAGCGGTTTTTCGGCTCAGGGCCCGACCCCCACTCTCCGAGTGGCAGCGCAGACCGACCCGCTTGCAGAAGCAATGTTCCGTCCTGTCAGGAGATTGCGTGGGCGGCTGCGTGACCGCTGGCGGAACGCTCCGGCCCGTGGTACAACCAACTGACGGAGACAGGACACCGCAGTCAGAAAAGAAACACGCGCTTCCGGCGCCCGATTTTCTCGTCCGCAACGCTTCTCTCTTCAGGTGGCTCTCATGTCTGACGACACGCCGGCTGACAGCCTGGCCTGGGGGCGCTACCGGGAGTACCTACACCTGCTGGCACGCCTGCAACTACCGCCCCAGCTGCGCGGCAAACTCGACCCCTCCGATGTGGTCCAGCAGACGCTCTTGGAGGCTCACCAGGCGCGCGACCGGCTTGCCGGTCGCGGCGAGGCCGAGCGAGCCGCGTACCTGCGCCGCGCTCTGGCGAACAACCTCGCCGACGCGGCCCGTCGCTTCGCCACGGAGGCGCGCGACCTGGCCCGCGAGCGCTCGCTGGAGGCGGAGTTGCACGAGTCCTCGGCGCGCCTGGAGGCCTGGCTGGCGGCCGACCAGTCTTCGCCCAGCCATCGCGCCGCCCGCGAAGAGGACTTGCTGTGTCTGGCGACGGCGCTGGCGTGCTTGCCCGACGAGCAGCGTGCTGCGGTGGAGATGAAGCACCTGCAGAGCCTGTCGGTCGCCGAGATCAGCGCTGCGCTCGGCAAGAGCGAGACCGCCGTCGGTGGCCTCCTGGCCCGCGGGCTGCGGCGCCTGCGACAACTACTCCGCGAACCTTCCCAGAACGACCATGAATACGACACCTGAGATCACCCTGGACCGGGACGACTGCCTGGCGGCGGCAGTGACCGAGTATGTCAAAGCCGTCGAGGCCGGGCAGACGGTGGCCGCTGAAGCCTGGCTGGCGCGCTACCCCGAGGTGGCGGGGGAGCTGGCCGACTTCTTCGCCGCGCACGCGGAGGTGGACCGTCTGGCGGCGCCCCTGCGGACCGCGCTGGGCGCCGCGACGGTGCCGTTCGCGACCTCCGAGGAGGGCTCGACCAGGCCCGCGCTGCCTGCGCCGCCGTCCTTCGGGGACTACGAGGTGCTGGAGGAGATTGGCCGCAGCGGGATGGGGGTCGTCTACAAGGCGCGGCAGCGGAGCCTCAATCGACTGGTGGCTCTGAAGATGGTGCGGCCCGGAGGCCGCACCCCCGACGACCTCCGCAGGTTCCTGCGCGCTGAGGCCGAGATGGCCGCTAGCCTGGAACACCCGCACATTGTCCCTGTCCACGAGGTCGGGGAGTGCGACGGCCAGCCGTACCTCTGCATGCAGCTCATCGAGGGCGAGACGCTGGCCCGGCGCCTGGCCCGTCGGGAGCAGGAAGGCTCGCCGACGACTCTGGCTGCGGAAGTGGCGCTGCTGGCGTGCGTGGCTCGGGCGGTGCATCACGCCCACCAGCGCGGCATCCTGCATCGCGATCTCAAACCGTCGAACATTCTGTTGAACCGTGCGGGCGAGCCGTTCGTGACAGACTTCGGCCTGGCGAAGCGCATCGAGGGCGAGGGCGCATCGGCGGAGTCGGGGACCATCGCGGGGACGCCGCTGTACATGGCTCCCGAGCAGACAGCGGGCCAGGCGCGTTTGACGACGGCCGTCGACGTCTGGGGCCTGGGCGCGATCCTGTACGAGCTGCTCACGGGCCAGCCGCCGTTCCGCGGGGAGACAGTGCTGGACACGCTGGCACAGGTGCGCCAGCAAGAACCGGTCCGGCCCCGCAGCCTGCGCCGTAGCCTTGACCGCGACCTGGAAACCATCTGTCTGAAGTGCCTGGCGAAGGAACCGCAACGCCGCTACGGCTCGGCGGAGGCGCTCGCGGAGGATCTGGAGCGCTGGCAGAAAGGCGAGCCGATCCAGGCGCACCGCGCCGGCACCTGGGAACGAACGGTGAAGTGGGCCAGGCGCCGACCCGCGGTGGCGGCCCTGTGTGCCCTCGCGCTGCTTTCGGCGGGAGCCGTACTGGGATTGGCCGCGTGGGGATGGAGCCAGACGGCCCAGGCTCGGCAGGCGGCTGAGGACCGGGCGGCCGCCGAAGGGGAGGCCCGGCGCGCAGCGGAGGGGAAGACCAGGCAGGCCGAGCGGCACGCCCGCGTGCTCACCGCCAGCCTGGCCCTGCAGCGCGGAGCCACCCGCTGCGAACAGGGTGAGTACGTCCGCGGCCTGCTGTGGCTGGCGCGCGGCCTGGAGGCCGCGCCCGAGGACGCCGAGGAGTTACAACGGCAGCTGCGATTACTGCTAGGGGGCTGGTCGGGCCAGCTGCACCCGCTGGTCGCCGAACTGCCGCACGAGCACAGGGTTCTCGACTCCGACTTTATCCGCGCGGCCGTCTTCAGCCCCGACGGCAAGACGCTGTTGACCGCGCGCGGCGCGGAGGGCTGGAAGAGGCGGGTCTGTCAGCTGTGGGACGTGACGACGGGACAGCGCCGCGGCCGGCCCCTGACGCCGCACGAGGGCGAGGTCACCGCCATGACCTTCAGCCCGGACGGCAGGTTCATCCTGACGGGCGGCGACGACAAGGTGGCGCGGCTGTGGGGCGTGGCCCGGGGCGGTCAGGTCGGCGGGCCCTGGCCGCACGCCTACCCGGTCCGGGCCATCGCCTTCACCCCCGACGGCAAGACCGCCGCCGTTGCGGCCGGCACGGGCCCGGCCGAGCGCGCTGCGGGCGGCGAGGTGCGGCTGTGGGAGACGGCGTCGGGGCTGCCACGCGGCGAGCCGATCCCACTCAAGATCCCGCCCGGACAGGTGGCGTTCAGCCCCGACGGCAAGCTCCTCCTGGTGCAAGTCGAGTCGCAGGCCATGCTCTCCGAGTCGCGCGTCCTGCGTTTCGACATCGCCGGAGGCAAGCCCCTCGCGCCGCTGGAGCACAGCGCGGCGATCTGGAAGGCAGCCCTCGAAGGGGAAGACGGGCCTGCCCAGAAGCGCCACCCGGATCGCCCCAACAGCGGCGCGGCCATCACCCCGGACGGGCGAACCGTCCTGACCTGGGGCTGGGGCGAGATCGCCCCGGGCAGCCCCGCCCGACTACACGACGACCGGCTCCTGGGCGGCAACGTCCAGTGGTGGGACGCGGCGACAGGCGAGCCGGCCGGCCCACCGACCTGGTTGCCGGTGTTCCGTTATGTCGGCACCCCGGTCCGGGTGATCGCCTTTAGCCCCGACGGCCGGGGCGCGCTGCTGGCAGCCGAAACTTCGAGCGGGCACGACTTCAGCGCCCTGTTCCACGACCGGTCCCTGGTGGGGCAGCCGCAGCACCGTCCTCGGGGAATCAACGCCGCAGCCTTCAGCCCGGATGGCCGGCTTCTCGTGACCGGGGGCCCCGACGCGACGGCCCGGCCGTGGGACGCGCGGACCGGGCAGCCGCTCGGCGTCCCGTTGCGGCACGATAACTTCCACGACGCCGTGGCCTACAGCAGTAACCGCGTCACCGCCGTCGCCTTCAGCCCGGACGGCACGCGGCTGTTCACGGCGAGCCGCGGGGCAGTCCGGCTCTGGGAGGTCGGCTCGCAGCTGGCGCTGCCGCGGCCACTCCGCTACGACCGCCCAGCTACTCTCGCGCGCTTCAGCCCGGACGGCACAAGGGTCGCCCTCACCCACTGGTACTCCGGCACCGACGGCCGGGTGCTTCGCCGCCTCTCGTTGTGGGAAACCAGCACCGGGCGGCAGCTCGGGCGCGGGAAGGCACTGGCCCAGCGGGTGAGTGAGGCGCTCGCCTTCTCCCCCAACGGCAAGGTCCTGGCTGCGCACTGCGAAGACCAGACGTGCCTGTCCTTCTGGGACGCGGTCACCGGCGAGCCGCTTCCCCGCGTTGGGGTTCAGCACAAGGTCGAGGAGTTAGAAAGAGGGGTACACGAGTTCGTGTTTGCGCCAGACGGGCGCACGGTACTGAGCCGTACCAATCCCGCTGACTACCCCAGGTCCAGACAAGCAGTCAGGGTGTGCCGCTGGGACGTGGCCACCGGGAAGCTGGTAAGCCGGCCGCTGGTGCGCGACACCCCAGGGGAGTACCTCGATTCCGCCCTGAGCCCGGACGGCCGCCGGCTCTTCCTGACCACAGCCCATCTGGAGGGACAGGTGTGGAAGCGGTGCCAGGCCCGCCTGTGGGACATGGAGACGGGCCTGGCCGTCGGCGACCCTCTGGCGCTGCCGGTGGACGGCAGCGCTGGGAGGGGCGTCTTCAGCGCAGACAGCAAGGTCGTGGTGGTCTTCCACAGTCTCAGGTCGACGGTGCGGGCGTGGGAAGCGGCCACGGGCAAGGCGCTCGGCCCCGCCATCCCGATCACCTTCAAAGATCGCATCGGCGGCCTCCTGACCGTCGTCAGCGCGGACGGCAAGACGATCCTGACCGCCAATAGCGACGAGGCGCGCGTCTGGGACGCGGTCACAGGCAAGCCCCGCGGCGAGCCCCTGACGGTGCCGCAGGACCACTTTTTCCAGGACGCCACCTTCAGCCCCGATGCCCGGGTCATCCTGACCGTGAACTCGGGGTTCGGCCCGGCCCCCACCGAACTGAAAGGCAGGTTCACGGAAGTCCGTTTGTGGGAGGCGGTGACGCTGCGGCAACTCGGCCCGCCCCTGCGAGGCCCGTCGGCCGCTGCCTTCAGCCCCGACGGCAAGACGTTCCTGGAGGCCGGCGAGAAGGAAGTGTGGCTGCGGCGCGTACCGGCGCCGCTGCGCGGGGACCCGGAGCGGATCCGGCTGTGGGTCGAGGTGAACACCGGCCAGGCGCTGGACGAGAGCGGCGCGGTCCTGAAACTGGACGCGACGGGCTTGCGCGAGCGCTGGCAGCGATTGCAGAAGCTGGGCGGAATGCCAGCGCCGTGAACGCGGGGGAGACCCAATCGCGGCCCTGAAAGGCGCGTGACATGTTACCGCTCGACGAGGAGGACGCCCCTGAACAGCGCCTCGGCCAGTTCGCCCGAGCGCGAAGGTTGCTGGGCTTGGCATCCTCCACGACGAACTCGATCACCGAAAACGTCGGAGCGCAGAGCCGCACCGCCGTAGTTCGGAGAGACACCGATGCACGTTCTCAGACAAGAAACCGCCGCGCGGTACACGGGGGTGGCGCTGGGACTCAAGCCACTCAAGCCTGATATACTGATAGCAGTCCTCTGAACGACAAGGAGGCTGCATGAGTAGATTGAAGATCGGTATTCGCCTGGAATCGCTGGGCCTCCCGCTGCGGCGGGCCTTGCAGGAGGCGGAGCGCCTGAGTGTTTCCGGGGTGCAGGTCGACGCGGCCGGCGACCTCGCCCCGGACAGACTCTCGCAGACCGGCCGGCGCGAGTTCCGCCACCTCCTCCGTGCGCACAACCTGGAGTTGACGGCGGTCGGCTGTCCGCTGCGGCGCGGCCTCGACGATGCCGAGCAGCAGGAGGCACGGATCGACCACGTCAAGAAGGTACTTTCCCTCAGTTTCGATCTGGGGCCGCGCATCGCGATCGTGCAGGCGGGCCACGTCCCCGACAAGGACGACGATCCCAGAATGAGGTTGCTGTCGGAGGCGCTGCAGGCGCTCGGCGGTCACGGCGACCGCGTCGGCAGCACGCTGGCGTTGGAGACGGGGCTGGAGTCCGGCGCGGCGCTCGCCGCTTTCCTCGCCCGCTTCGACACGGGCAGTCTCGGCGTCAACCTCGACTCGGCGAACCTGGTGATGAACGGCTTCGATCCCTATGAGGGCAGCCGTGCCTTGCGTGGCAAAGTCGTGCATGCGCACGCCAAGGACGCCCGGCAGGCGACGGCCAATCGCACGGCGCAGGAGGTGCCCCTGGGGCACGGCGATATCGACTGGATGCTGTTCGTCAGCGTGCTGGAGGAGATCGACTATACCGGCTGGCTGGTCGTCGAGCGCGAGGGCGGCGACAACCGCGTCGCGGACGTCGAGGCGGGCGTGAAGTTCCTGCGCCGCTTCGTGGGTTGAGTCGCGGGGCCGCTTTGCTGACGAGTCAGACAATCTCTACGACCTGGGAGACAATCGTTCTACTTGAGCGGCAGAAGCATCTCGTAAGCGTCTGGAACTTGGTTGGCGAGCGGCGCGGCGTGAGCCCGCCGGTCAAAAGGCGAGCGGCGCGGCCTGAGCCCGCCGGTGAAGCCTTCACCGGCGGGCTCACGCCGCGCCGCTCGCCTTTGGTTAGCTCTTCAGCCCGGCCAGCAGTTGCAAAGACGGCACCTGAGTAGATTCAGTTCCTCTTGCTTGATTCGATGGAGTTTCCCGACACGACGCCAGCAAACCTTGCCCTCCTCTTCGTCAGCCGACTTCCGTATAGCCTTTGCCCCTCTTTTCCTCGATCAACTTGTCGGCGTGCTTGCGGGCCGCGGCCTCATCGGCAAACGACTTGGCGTTGTGTTGTCCCTGGCTGCCGACCTTCCCGTAGCGCACCGTCACCTCCACACCCTGAATCGCCACCTCCCAGAATTTATGAGAATTGCCCTCGGCAAACTCGAATCGCCGCATCCCCGCCGGCGCTGGCGTCACCAGCTTCGCCGGCGGGGGCATCTTCGCAGCCGGTTGCCCTTCGGCGCGCACGCCGACGTACGACGGGAACCGCGGCACGCCCCCATCAGACAATTCCTGATAGCGAAAGGTGATGAAGCTGCCGACCGGCGGCGGATTCGAGCGCTCGGCGTCGGAGAAGCCGGTGCCCACGGCGAACTTCGTGCCGTTCGCCAGTTCGACCAGCAGCGCCCCCAGCCGGCCCTTGTGCTTGCCGGCGCCCGCCTGGTGAGCGATCACGCGGGCCTCGGCATCGTGGAACGTCTTGACCTTCAGGAGCGTCGAGGAACGGCCGCTCTCGTAGCGCGAGCCGGCGCGGCGCAGCATCAGTCCCTCGCCGCCCAGCGCCTCCAGCCGGGCCAGTTCTTGCCGCAGATGATCGACGCCGTCGCAACGCTGGTGGTCATGCGGCCTGGCGTATGGCAGGCGGCTCGGGTCCACGCACTCGCGCACGAACGCCAGCCGCTCCTCGAAACCCTTCTCCAGTTTCGGGGCGTCAAAGACGACATAGCTGATCTCTTTCCAGTGCTCGCTCTTGTCCTGCCGGCGGACAATGCTGACGGCGCGCTGAAACTGCTTGCGAGCCAGCCACAGTTCGCCGTCGAGCGGCACATCTGGCAGGCCGGCGGTGAACCAGTCGGGTGCGTGGAAGAGATTGCCCAGCCGTGAGATGAACTGCTTGCCGTCCCAGAACGCCCGCACGCCGTCGAGCTTTTCGCTGATCCACCAACCAGCGGGATCGGTGACGCAGTCCCAGTTTTCGGCGAGGAGCAGCGGCGGGGCCTGGCCTTCCTTGCCGCTGGCGTCCTTCGGCTTGGCGGGCAGGGCGCTGCCGATGCGCGCCTCCTCGGCGGCGTCGCCGCGCAGCTTGCGCAGATGCTTGCACGTGCGCCGCTCGATCGGCAGCGACTGATTGCGCCACGCCGGGCAGCTGCAGGAATAGACGCCGCCGATATTCTTGAGCACATAGGGCCGGCTGCCTGAGCCCTGCATCTCCACCGATTCACCGTCGCTCAGATCGGGCATAAGAGATCCTCCGTTGAGGTTACGGTTGAGTGTTCGCGGTAGTGAAACTGTACCGCGCCGCAAGCTGCCGCCCAAGGGGCGTAGCAAGAAACGGCGCGGGGGCGGAGTCACGGCCGTTTGCGGGCGGCCTTCCGCTGCAACTTCTGGACGAACGCCGCGTGTGCGGGGCTGCCCACATCCTGCTGCACCGCGGCGACCACCGCCTGCTCCTGCTTTGTTCACCGCGCCGCAGACCACCTGCTGCCATCAGCGTTCCAGCCAGTCTTCGACCGTGCCAACTTCCTTCGTGATGACCCAAACTGGCTCACTGTTCGGCAACCGCTGCGCAAGCCGCTGCCGTGCCGCCTCCGCTTCTTCGTTCGTCGAGAAACGCAGTTGCGGGTTGTCCTCACCAAACAGGATCGAGGCACCTTCTTCGACCAGCGCCCGGTGGCACTGCTCCCTCGTCACCGGGTCGTCTTTGCGGACGGCAGCGAGCACCTGGTACGGCAACATGCCGGCTGCGTGCGCCTCGGGCACCGTCAGGCCGCTGGCGAGGGCAATCCGGTCGCGGTATTCCCGGCCCTCCGCCTCCTCATACGCGCGCAGGATGGTGGCCGTCCGCTCCTCGAGTGGAACGCGGTCCCACTCATCCCAGAGGACGTTCACGCGGAGTTTTTTCGTCGGGAACTCCTCCTCCTCGATGAACGGCTGTCCGGACGGACGGTCGGACTTCAGTTCCTCAGCCAACTGAGCCACGAGTTTGCCGACCGTGTGGCGTGGCGGATCCTCGAATCCCCTTCGCTTCCGCGGCATGGTTTGTCCCTCATAAGTCGGCCGAATTGATGAGCAGCCATTCCGTGGCTTCCCGGACCTGTCGTACTTCGTACAAGTAGGCGCGGTTCTTGTGATAGCGGAGCGTCTCTTTCCAGAGTTGGCCGATGCGTTGCCCGCACCTCTGAACAGCTACCGCGAAGGCAGGGCCATAGGCAGTGCCCGGATCCAGGGCCCGCACTCCGACAAGAAGTTCCGCCCAGGCACGGACGTTGTGACCAGCCCCCTGGTGAGGCCACGCGATGTTCAGCGGGGCGGCTCGCCCGCGGTTGATCGCAGGTTGGATATGTCCGGGAACGGTCAGTTCATCATCCTCCGCGAGCCCAAACAGCTCGAAATAGGCAGCCTTGAGGGTCATCTCTGCAGCGTATCCCCAGAGATAGACGGCGGCAGTCCGGTTCCCGGCGCCCGCAAGGGCCAAACCGTCATAATAGCGCTGCCCGGCGGACGCCCGGAACTCACGGATGCTATCCGGCTGGCACCGGTCGATCAGTCTCCTTGGCATCGAGGTGCCCCCATCCCGCCACCGTCAGACGAATGGGCAAAGCTCCTTGGTCTTGGCCTGCGCGTGCCCACTCATCCAGCACGCCTGATCTTCAAGCATACCGGCCTATCTCACGAAATCAAGGCAGCCGGCCTTCTCCTCAAGGAGAAGTAGCAGCCGGGGAAGTGGTGTTTCGTTTCGCGCACGCCCCTGACAGGATGGGCGACTGCTTCTGCACAAAAGCCGCGTGTTCGGGGCTGGGGGCGCCCAGCTGCACCGCCGCGGCGGCCGGCTTCCAGGCACCGGCGATCAGGGCTTGCGCGTCGAGCCACTGCCGCGGTCCAGTGGAAAAGGCGCGCTGGATCGCATACACTGAGATGGATTGGTCCCGCCCCCAACCCACCGCCATCCGTCCTCCCCTTGCGGAGATTCGACCCGTGCCTGACGCCTCGCCAATGCCCTCTTCGCCGTGCCGCTATCGCGTTGTTGTCCTGCTCACCCTGACCGCATTCGCAGCGCCGGGGGCCGCCAACGCCCGCGCCGATGCGCCGGTCATCCCTGGCTTTGAGCGCTTCTTCACCGATCCCCGCACGGACGCCGCGAAAGGTGGGCAACTCCTGCTCGGCGAGCTGAACTGCATCAGCTGCCACCAGCCGGAAACCGCACAGGCCGCTTACCTGCTCCGTCGGCAGGCACCCAACCTCGACGGCATCGGCGCTCGGGTGAAGCGGAGTTTCCTGCGGAAGTTCCTCACCGATCCGCACGGCGTCAAGCCGGGAACCGCCATGCCGGACGTGTTCGCGGGCCTCGGGGAGCAGGAGAAGAGACAGAAGATCGACGAACTCGTCCATTTTCTGGCCTCGACGGGTTCCCTCGTTCAGGAGCGCCCCGAGGTCAAACTCGCCACCGCCGGCCGGGACCTTTACAACCGTGTCGGCTGCATCGCCTGCCACGGCACCCGCGACGCCACGGGCAATGCGGAGAAACTCCTCCCGACGTCCGTTCCCCTCGGCGACCTGAAGGCCAAGTATTCGATCCGCAGCCTCGCGACCTTCCTGGAGAAACCGCTGCACGTCCGGCCGTCGGGTCGGATGCCCAGTCTGCTGAACGCCAAGGAAGCGCGCGAGGTCGCCCAGTATCTCCTCCAAGGAATTCCCTATGACGCGCCCCCGCCGAACCTGAATTACGCCTATTACGAGGGCTCATGGGATCGTTTGCCCGATTTCGACAAGATGAAACCGCGTGCCAGCGGCAAGGCGAGCGGCTTCGACCTGAGCCTCGCTCGCCGACAAAACGACATGGCAATGACATTCGAGGGTTATCTGCGCATCGATCGCGATGGCGAGTACCGAGTCCACCTCACCAGCGACGACGGCAGCAAACTCTTCCTAGAGCGGTTCGCAGCCGGGCGGCAGACGCAGTAGGCCCCGCGAGCCGAGCGGGGCGGCGCCCGGTGCCGCTCGGCTCGCGGCACCTACC
>DASPXY010001747.1:0-4350 GCA_035637055.1 Gemmataceae bacterium
CGCTCCCAGCCCTCCAATCGCGGCCGTTGTCCGAAGGTCGTCCAGATCCAGTCCATGAAATGATCTCCGGCCGCTTGCGGCTTAGCGCTTCTCGCTAAGCCGCAAGCGGCAAACCAGGTTCCAGGCCAGCAATCCAGGCAGCGCGAACCCGAAGGCATTGATGACGCCGTGCGTGCGTAGCATCAACGGGATGTCCAGCCAGTCGGCGCCGAGCGCCCTGCCGAGAGAGTACAGCATCGCCAGGATCATGCCGGCGATCAGTGACAGGCCACTGACACTGAGCAGTAGCGACGCCAGACCACCCATGCGAACCGCCACGGACAGCTGACAGGCGGCCAGCACAATGCTCGCACCAGCCAGAAACCAGGCGGCGAGGAGTTCCGGCTGCCTGACACCAAACGCCGACAAGGTGATCCCGGCGGCGACGAGGGGTACGCCCACCACGATACAGATAGCGGCGGCGCGGGACAGACGACTGCTGCACGTCCGCGCCGTCCGTCCGGCGAGCAGCGGCAGGACCAGGCCGGCGTAGTGGAAGTGAGTCGCGGTGGCGCGGACGATCTCGGTGGAGAAGTCGAGCGGCCGGGCGCCAAGGGCGGACAGCATCAGCCAGCCACCGCCGATCGCCAGATAGAGCAGCCCGACATCCGCGCACCACTCCGCCTGGCTGGCTTTGAGTCGCAGTCCGCCGACCAGCGCAAGCAGCGCGGTGCAACAGAACCACGGCACAGCACAGAGGGCCGCGGCGATGCCCGGGTTCGCGGCGGCAGCGCCGAAAAGCACCAACGCCGCCGGCAACTGCAACCACGCCACGCCACGCCGCAAGGTTGCCTCTGCTCTGCCAGCAGGCGCGGGGAGCAACGCCAGGGCGAGTGGAACCACGACCAGCGGCGCGAGCAGGAGCAGGGCGATTCCCCAACCCGGCTGCAGGGCACCGACGCCGATCAGCCAGGCCACTCCGCCGGCTGTCGCCCGCGCTTGCCAGTCGCGCAGCGTGCCACCACCAAGGAACTTGCTCCACCAGCTCATCACAGTCTCCCTTCATCCCAGCAACCGCGAACGGGAGTGAAGGTTAACCGTGCCGGGGAGCCACGACTCTCAATCCTTGCCCGTCACCTTGGGCGTCGCTTTCCAGCGCTTCAGGGACCGCCGCGCCACCTTCTCCTGCAGCGCCAGCAATCCGCCCAGGCTCTTGAAGTGAATCCGGTTCGTCCGTGCATGAACCTGGAGGAACTGCTTGAGGAACTTGTTGATCCACGTGCCCTTGATGCGAAAGTCGTAGGCGCTCAGAGAGCCGACCAGATCCTTGTCCAGCAGGAAACGACTCAGCGGCGTTCCGGCCTCGATGTTTTGCAGCTCCGGCAGCAGCAACTCCCGGGAGGTGCGTACACACTGCAATAGCACCTGGTGTGCCTGGCGCAGCAGCTCGCGCACCGCGACGAACGTCATCTCGTCCATGTTCGGCCCGGCGGCCCCGGCCAGCAAGCGCAGTGCCCCCTGCACCGGCCCGCGCTGCCGTTGCAGACTCTTCCAGATCTCCTGCACCGCGAGGTGAAACCGATAGCGGGCGAGCAGTTCTTCCACCACCTCCTTGCCCAGTTGCTCGGCCATCTGGTAATGCACCACGAACACCTTGCGATCCAGCGCGCACAGTTGTTGATAGTCCGCGTCCAACTCCTGGCTAACGACTTCCAGCCACTGCTTCGCCTGACGCTGGCGATAGCGCTCACCGCGGAACATGAAGGTGCCGCGTTCCAGCGGCGCTCGCTGCTGAACGATGTCGTCCAGGAGCAATACCTCCTGCTGGCGTGTCTCGTAGCGCACCACCCGTTCCTTGAGCGCGTCGTCGTAGAGTTTTTCGTAGGCCGCTGCCAGCTGCTCGTTGCTCCACGGCCTGGCGATGACCTCCGCTACCAGCGCGGGCACGGTCCCGGGCTCGATGTTGCGGTTGTCGTAGACGCCGTGATAGCGCGGATCGTAGGTCAGCTCCTTGTATTCCGCGTCGATCATCTCCTGCACGTCCGCAGGCTCCGTCAGCTCGACATCTTTGCGGACGCGGAAATGCACGCGATACATCCGATACGTCGCACGCAGGCGCAGGTCCGCCACGTTGTCGAACAGGATCCACGCCGAACGCTCGTCGAACGCGGTGCGGATGTAGCGTGCCTTCGCGTTCCGCTCGCGCTGATAGTTCGGCGGATGGTCCAGCCACATCACCGGATAATTTTCCTCTTCTTTCGGGTCGAAGACCCTTATCGGTTGGCGCGGGTCGGCAGGCAGCGGCGGCGGCTCACCCAGGAATGGGTTCTTGGCGAGGCGGCGCACGTGATTCGCCGCGTGGCTATGGTGCAGGAACACGTCGCCGGTGTAACACTGCTGCTCGGCCATCAACGCCAGGGCGCTCAGGGCTTGCATCATCGTAGCGTCGCCGAAGCACGAGCGCTTCAGCGAGTGGACCATCGCATCGCTGCCGGCGACGCTGACGGCGACCAGGTCCGCGTGAAACTCGGCCTCGCGCCGCATCGCCTTGTGCAGCAAGATGACCCCATAGAAGACCCCAAAGAACAGTTTGCCCAGGGCCCAGGTGATCCCGTACAGCACCCACGCAGGGATGGCCGCTCCCGAATCGCTTTTGCGGGCGCGTTCCAGCATCTCGTCGAGCGCGTCGCGGCCGAAGAGCATGTCGTCGATGATACGGCTCGCGAGGTAGACGTAGCCGTTCAAGCGCATGGCCTTTTGACCGAAGTGGCCGAACTCGTGCGCCATGACCGCCTTGAACTCGGTCAGGTTGAGGACGTTCACCAGGCCCAGGCCGATCAGGAGGTTTTTCCTCGACGTCGGCCAGAGCAGGCTCAGAATGGACGATTTGTAGCTGGCGGCGGCGTTGACCTCAAAGTTGACGAAGACGCGATGCGGCATGGCAGCGCCGGTCTCTTCGCAGAGTTCTTCAAGAAACCGGAACAGCCGCGGCTGCTCCTCCGCGGTAATCTCGACATCCAGTCTGCGACTGGAGCCGCGCCGCTTGAAGAAGCCTTTCAGGAGAAACAGGAAGACCACCAGGCCGAACAGCGGCAGGACAATTTTCAGGGTGACGTCGAGGCCGGCCATCGACCTGCGGACGGGCATGGCGCAGCCCCAGTACACGAGATACGCCGAGCCCACGAGCAAGCCAAAGTACAGGAGGAAGAACAAGGCGACCAGAGACAGCAGCAGGAACACCCGGGCGCGGTACTCGCCGCGGACGCGCGTCAGGTCGGCGGGGACGTTGTCCGGGCTGGGCGGATAGAACGAGGGCGTACGGGCCATCGGCGGCCTCCGGGCGAATGGCGGGAATGAATGCGGCAATGCACGAGTGGCGAGCGCCCGGTTGCGGTTGGCATCCAGGACGCAGGCAAAGTCGAGTGCTGCTCACCAGTATATTGTTAGCTGCCGCGACGGGCACCGCCAGGCCGGGCATGCCTTGTCCATGTGTTGGGTGCGCGTAGAAGATCTGTGTCCCAACTGACGCGCGGGGCTGCTCATGGAAATCGACCTGAACTGTGACCTCGGCGAAGGGTGCGCCTTTGACGAGGAATTGATGCCGCTTATCACATCGGCGAACGTCGCCTGTGGGGGCCACGCAGGCGACCCGGCGACTGCCTTCGCCACACTGCAGGCTGCCGCCCGCCAGGGTGTTTGCGCCGGCGCCCATCCCGGTTTCGCCGATCGCGAGCACTTCGGGCGCGTCGAGCTGGCACGCACCGAGCAGCAGGTCTTCGAGGAGTGCGTCTACCAGGTCGGTGCCCTCGCCGGTCTGGCTCGTGCCGTTGGCCAACCGCTCAGCCATCTCAAGCCGCACGGGGCACTGTACAACGTGGCGTGTCGCGACGACGCCTACGCCCGGCCGGTGATCGCAGCCGCGGCACTCTTCGAGTTGCCGCTGCTGGGCCTGCCCGGCTCGCGCCTGGAAGCCCTCGCCGCCGGTCGCTGTCGCTTCATCGCCGAGGGCTTCGCCGACCGCCGCTATCAGCCCGAGGGCTCGCTGGTGCCGCGGTCACGTCCGGACGCCTTCGTCGAGGATCCCGCCGAGGCGGTGCGGCAGGTGGAATGGCTCATGCGCGAGCGCGGCGTGCGGACGCTGTGCGTGCATGGCGACAATCCGCAGGCGGTGGCCTTTGTCCGCGCGCTGCGAGCCGCCCTGGCGAGCCGGGGCCTGACCATTCGGGCCTTCGCATGAGCCTGCGCGTCCTTGATGCCGGATTGTATACCCTCGTGGTAGACTTCGGCCGGCCGCACTGCCGCAGTCTCGGGGTGCCGATCGGTGGCGCCGCCGACCGCACGTCGCTGATGCTCGGCAACGCCCTCGTCGGC
>DASPXY010001748.1:0-3832 GCA_035637055.1 Gemmataceae bacterium
TAGGGTTTCCTGGGCTTCTTGGGACGACGGGCACGGGTAGGCGCTGGCATGAGCGTGCTCCTTCGCGGCACGGTCCAAAAGCCCAGGGCAGTTGCACTCCGCCGGGCCGTCGGGCATCGCCTAGGTGTCACATCAGGTGTCCGATGAAATCTACCGGGGATCCGGGCTGTTATCAAGAATTCAAGAATACCGCTGCAACATTGGAGCGGAAGTGTCCCGCTCCGCGGCTGAACTGCGCGGGGGCGCGGTGGGGTGCGGGACACCACGCTCGCTCACAACACCCTTCCCCTCAATCACTGCTTCTGTCTGCGCTCCCTGGTCGCGCAAAAAACCCGCCAAATCGGCCAAACCAGGGAGTTCCGGCCTGTGCGCTCCACGCTGACCTCGCCCCTATGACCCCCAACCCCAACATCTGGACTCTCCCTCACCGTTCTCGGCTCACCACACCGCGAAGCCGCCCTGCCGACAGTAGGCGATCAAGTCGCGCAGGCCCTGCTTGCGCGGCCTGCTGAACCGCTCCAGAGCCCTGACATACTGACTCGGATCGGGAAGGCCGTCGCCCGGCATGTCACGCAACAAGGGTGCCAGGGCGACGGGCATCGGGTAGGCGTCGGGCTTGTGGGGCGTGGACATCTGCCGGCCCAGCTTGTGGATCAAGACGGCCCAGCCGGCAAGGTGCTGACCAGCCTGGACCATAACATCCGGGCCGCCAACAGCGTGATCGCCGACTGGCGGTCCACCCGCGAGCGTTCGACTGGAGAACGGCGTTCCCCGAGGTGTTCGCGGCCGGCGGGTTCGACGTTGTCCTCGGCAATCCGCCGTACGTGCGGCAGGAGTGGATTGCCCAATACAAGCCTTACCTCCAGCAGCACTAGCGCGCCTACGACGGGACGGCCGACCTGTACGTCTACTTCTACGAACTGGGGATCAACCTGTTGAAGCCCGGCGAGCGGCTCCTTCGCCGTCATCCGGTGGTGCAACTTGCGCTCGATCTCCTGCCATGTCATGACCGGAGGCTTCTCGTCGGCCTTGGGGTACACAAAGCCCTTCGAGGGGAAGATGCCCTTCACGAGCCCCGTGTGGGCAGCCCAATTCCACGCGGCCCTGATCCACGATCCGGTGAAGGCTGTCTGGTTGGAGTCCCGGCTTGAGCCGGTCTTCGGGCCGAAGACCGGCTCAAGCCGGGACTCCAACCAGACAGCCTCTACCGGACTGTGAATGAGGGAAGCCATTTCCTTCTTGAGCGTGACCGGCGAGAGGGACTTCCCGCGGTACGTCTTCTTCGCCCGTTCGCTGACGTGCCATTGCAGGTCGGCGAGGGTAAGTTGCTGAAGCGGGAACTTCCCGCCGAGCGTCCGCTCGAAGTGGGTCAGATGCCTGCGGACGGTGCCCAGCGAGTTTGCCTCCATCGACCCGATGCCGTGGGTGTCGAGAGACTTCTTCTTGAAGTCAGCGAACGACGCAGGCTCAGGCGGGGCAGCAGCCTCTTCGACAGGCGTGACCTGGCCGCCGGCGAGGACAAAGTCGTGATGGACACACCGGCAGGAACACGGATCAATTTCTGCTTGATGCGTCGGAGGAGTTGTCCGACGCTGCCGGCGAAATCCTCGGCCTCGTCCTTGCTAATTTCGCCGATGGTGACCGTGAAGCGTCGCCCGAGGTAATAAAACTGGCAATAATACGAATCATCCTTGAAGAGAAGAGACGCCATGAAGCACCCCAACGTGAGTGCCACGCCACTGCAACAACAGCAGAAGAATCGCAGAAGAATGGTATTCTACGAGAAAAGGCCAAGGGCAGGTTAGTTGACCTAAACCCTTGGCCTGAAAAGGAATGCCGGAGACAGGACTTGAACCTGCACGATCTTGCGATCACCAGGCCCTCAACCTGGAGGGTGTTCCACCCGGCCACGTTGATTTCACGTTGGACTAACGTTGCAAGGCCTTGGTGAATAAGCCACTTACACGCTGTAAGTGCTCTACCTGCATTATACCCACGTTGGGTTCGCATGGCCACTCCTGTTACCAAGTTGTTACCATTCGAGGAATTTCCTACTATACTTATCGTTTAATTTCCACCCTCCTTCCCGATCAGCCCGCCCCCGCGGGCCTCGACGCTTTACAAAAAAATCTCGGCCAGTCTTGCCTTGAGCCGTTTTTTCCATATCTCCCAATTTGTCATGAAAAAGCCGTGACGCTCAGGCCATGATCGCTCGGAAACCACTGCGACTCGACGCCCTGAGTTCACGATTCCGAGGCGATGCATTGCATGCTCGTCGCTGATCCACGCACTGAAGGCCAGACAGCCATCGACGTGCTCGTTGGCGGTCTAGCTGACTTGTGGGCAGAGACTACCGGCGACAGTCGCATCTGCATTGCCATCCTGGATGGTCCGGTAGACCTGAGTCATCCGTCGCTGGTGGGCGCGAATCTTCAGCGGTTGGACACGCTAGCCGGTGGAATTCCGGAAACTGGGCTCGCGACTCGCCACGGGACGCACGTCGCGAGCATCATTTTCGGCCGCCACGATGGCCCTGTGAAGGGGATCGCCCCAAAGTGCTCCGGCCTTATCGTGCCGGTTTTCCGGGATGTCGTCGGTCGCTCGCCCGTCCCCTGTTCGCAGATCGACCTCGCGCGTGCCATCAATCAAGCGGTGGTGGCTGGGGCAGACATCATCAACATCAGCGGGGGTGAGTTCTCCCCGACAGGGACCGCGCACCCGATCCTGACGGATGCCATCCGCAACTGCGATCGGTCGGGCGTGTTGATCGTAGCCGCGGCCGGGAATCAGGGGTGCGACTGCCTCCACATCCCTGCTGCTTTGCCCGCAGTCCTGCCGGTTGGGGCGATGGATGCCGCTGGGCACCCGCTCGACTTCAGCAATTGGGGCAGAGAGTACCGCGCTCGCGGCGTGCTTGCACCCGGTGACCGAATCGCCGGTGCTGTTCCCGGCGGTGGAGTGCGTGCTGAATCTGGGACCAGTTACGCCACGCCCGTCGTGACCGGGATCGTGGCCTTACTCATGAGCTTGCATCTCATCCGCAATGGGACGCGGCTCGATAGCAAACGAGTGCGGGATGCGATCCTCCGAACCGCTGTCAATTGTGACCAACAGCCAACCGCAGACTGCCTCCGACTGCTCGGCGGTCGCTTAAACATTACCGGAGCGAAGGCTATCCTCTTCCCTGGAGTACAACCAATGACTGAGGGACAGCCGAGTCCCGAGCCAATCCAAGCAGAAGCCGGAATCCCAGCCCCGAAAAGTGATCAGAATATCGCTGCCGGTGAGGCTGCTTTCTCTGCTACCCCTGTGTTTCGGTCACCGACTCCACCAGTCCAGCGGGGTCTGATGCCATCTGGTCCTGGGGGTGGATGCGGCTGCGGGAACGGTGGTAATGATGGGACGAGGCAGGCACCACAACTCGTGTACGCTCTCGGTCATCTCGGGTTCGACTTCGGGACGGAAGCCCGCCGGGACGGATTCGTGCAGGCGATGGATGAGCCATCCTCAGGAGTGGCCCCAAACCCGCACGACCCCCGGCAACTTCTCGCTCACCTTGAGAAGAACCCTTGGGACGCTGCTTCCCTCATCTGGACGCTCAGTATCGACACGACCCCCGTGTATGCGATCCTTCCATCTGGGCCGTTCGCTGCGTCGATCTACGAAAGGTTGCGCCAGTTCCTGCGAGAGCAGTTGACCGCCGGGGTAGAGCGGATTTCAATCCCTGGGGTGGTTGTCGGCGCGGTACGTCTCGTGAACGGGCAAGTCATACCCGCTATCGATCCGGAGCCGCGTGGGATGTTCAGTTGGAGCACCTCGGCGTTGATCGAGG
>DASPXY010001749.1:0-3529 GCA_035637055.1 Gemmataceae bacterium
CGATGCGTCAGCGCCGTCAGGCCCACGTCCTTGTCGCCCACCGTGCAGTACAGGTGGAAGTCGCGATCCAGCAGTGCCTGTGCCTTCTCGAAGGTAATGACGGCCTCGCGATCATTGGGCCGGGTCATGGTGATGGCGTGCGTCTGGCTGTAGATGTTCTGCAGCCGATGGCCCCACGATTTCAGGTGGACCTTGAGGCTGAACTTTTCGAGCGTCTCGACCGCCTTGCCGTCGGTCTTGAGGGGGTAGACATACTCGATGACGCCGTTTTGTTGTTCGGCGACATGGGTGTAACTGATGCTGATCTTCTGGTCGCTCCTCGGCTGGATGGGGAAGACCCGCATGCGGAACAGGTATTCCCCGATGTACTCGAGCAGGCCGGGGTCCTGTGTGCGCTGCACGATCGCCTGGTAGATATGGCGAGCCTTGGCCGCCTCGACCAGCTCACCGCTCATCTCCTTGCCATCGACCCACAGGGTGAACCTGCGCAGGCTGGCGCCCTTGGGCACGGGGAAGACGTAGGTGGCTTCGAGTTGGCGGTCGGTGTGATTGCGGAAGGTCTGCTCGACCTTGGTGACCGCCACCTGGTCCTCGATTTGGACGCTCACGTGGTGATTGAGCATCGCGAGGGGCGGCACTTTCCTTTCCGTGGGGATGAGCAGGCCGCGGGCGTGGGCAGGGGCCGCCATCGCCAACAGCACGACCATAGGCACAAAGCGTCGCATGGGTACACCCTTTCAGCTAGGAGGGCAGAGTTTCCTCATCTTCCCGACGAGCGAGAGGGCGTTGTGGTTTGGCTGGGGATGGGAACGGTAATTCCTCTGAGTTCTCCGCGGCCACAAGCCACAATGCTGCAGAATTGCTCCGAGCAAGTCGATGACGCCATCGCCGCAGCCCGTCGATTGCGTTTCGGACAGGCGAGAGGCACGCTTCGCGACAGATTTCCTTGGCTCCAAAGCGACATCCGTGAACAAGCCCGGCACGGTTTGCTTGCCCCGTCCAGCGGCCCACTCCCCTCCTCCACCCCTGCGGCGGTTCAAGGAGGAAAAGGCTCGGAAAACGGCTCGCCAACCCGTCGGCAGTGCGGTCCGGCCAATTCGTGCAGCCGCATACATTTCCTTCGTGCAGCCGCATACATTTTCCGTCCGGGCTTCGTGCAGTGGCGTACATTTCCTTCGTGCAGCCGCATACATTTTCCCGAGACCGAGAGGCCCGGACCTGGCTTCTGGTTGCGGCGTTCCTGGAAACCAGCCGCTGCGCCAAACCTATACACTAACCAGAGTTACACTAACCACACACAAACCCCCCGGCCTCCTGCCGGCCTGTCGTGTGTGTTTGCGTTTTGCGACTGGACCGTGGGATACTGGCCGCCCCGATGGCAGCGACAGCGACATCGGCAGTTTCCCCTGGCACTTCGGAGGTTGAAAGGTCCCCGGCTGAGCGTCCGGCAGCGCCCGCATTTGGCCACGCGCCGTCTCCCACGCCGAGGTTCTCCGACGGGCGGGACGAGTTGAACCTCGCGGACTTCCCGATCTCCGTCCTGCACCGAAAGCAGCCGCGGAGCGCCGAGGGTGTGAAGGTCGATACCATCGTCTACGAGGCGACCCGCTACGACCGCCTCGCCCGCCGCCGCGTACCCCAACGCGTGACGCTCACGACCTCCACGCGCTACGGGCTGCCGACCCCGGCCGACGAGAACGTCATCCTCGGGCTCCTGTTCGTCGCCAAGCACACCGCGAACTTCGCGTCCCCCACCGTCCACTTCTGCCCCTACCAACTCTTCCGGATCATGCGGTGGTCGAGTAATAGTCGCAGTTACCAGCGCCTGCGCGAGGTGCTACGGCGCCTCAAGTCTCTCACGATCGTCTCTGAAAATGCCTGGTGGGACGCCGAGGGCCGGGCCTACGCCCAGGAGTTTGCCACCGGCATCCTCGCCGAATACGAGATCGTCTTCCAGGTGCAGGGGCGGCGAAAGCCGGGAAGTCTGCCGCCCAGCTGGGTGACCTGGACGCCGACCTTCTTCGCGAGCCTGCAGAAGGGCAACCTCAAACGACTCGATCTGGAGCGACTCTTCGCACTGCGACTGCCCACGGCGCAGCGCATGTACCGCTTCCTGGACAAGCGTTTCCACCAGTCCCCCACCCTCGACATGGACCTCACCGACTTCGCCTGCGGGCACATCGGCCTGGCCCGGACGGAGAACGTCGCGCTGCTCAAGCAGCGCCTGGCCCCCGCCATCGCGGAACTGGAGGCGATTGGCTTCATCGAGCGGGTGGACAACGGAAGCCGGTATCTGAAGGTCCGCCCCGGCATCTGGCGGATTTGCTTTGAGCGAGCGGAGGGTACCCCACGCCCTATGCCCTACCCGAGCGCGAAGGAGGCTCCGACACCGGCTGAAGAGATGTCGCCGCACGAGAGCACCTGCCCGCGGACAGCGAAGGAAGAGCGCACCGCCGAATGGAAGGCCGTGGCGGCATTCCACCGGCTTCGGTTCGGAGACGAGCAGTACCGGCTGCTCCCGAAAGAACTGGCCTTCGCCCGCGCTGTGCTCGGGCAGTACGGGGAGGAGCGGGTGCAGGCCTTACTCCCGCGCCTGGTGGAACGGCTCGCCGCGGACTGGCCGGAAGGCAAGACGTTCCTGGCGGCGAAGGGCTACCTCCACGAGGTCGCCGCCGATGTAGCGCGCAAGGAGCAGCACGCCACGCGCGAGCGGGATGCCCAGATCCGGGAGGAGCAGGAGCAAGCGGCGCAGGCCCGCCAACGTGCGGAGCGCGAGCGCTTCAAGGCCAAGTGGCAGCCGGTCTGGCAGGCTCTCTCCGAGTCCGAGCAGCATGAGATTCGGCAAGCGGTCATCCGCGAGAAGCCCTATGTGGCGCGCGTGCCGACGGCACTGGAGCGATTCTGCTTGGAGGAACTTGCGAAGCGTGAAAGACAACCCTGACCCGCGTTTTCACTGGCAAGACTACATCCGCCGAAGAGCAAGTGGCCATCGGGATTTGGCGCGGACCGCACACCGAAAGGAGCAAGACACCCCAGGTCACGACCGGACCAGCGCCGGTCCATCGTCCGGCCCACCCGCCGGCGGCCGGAGGCCGACCAGGCGGCGCTTCCGCCAGAGGCGGAACACACCCCCTACCAGGGGACACCGCTCGCGGCAGGAGCCGCGAGCCCCTCTCTCCACTCGCCGCCCCGTTACCGGGGACGTTGGCGGGTCGTTCAGGGGGCTCGCGGCCCAGGGAAGGTGGGCATGCTGCAGGGGCCGCGAGCGGTGTCCCGCACTCTGCCGCGCCACGCCCGGTTCGCCGGCCAAGCGGGACACTTCCGCTGCCAAATTGCAGCGGTTTTCTTGAATTCTTGACAACAACTCTGATACCCGTTAGATTGATCTGACACCTGATGTGACACCTAGGCGATGCCCGACGGCCCGGCGGAGTGCAACTGCCCTGGGCTTTTGGACCGTGCCGCGAAGGAGCACGCTCATGCCAGCGCCTACCCGTGCCCGTCGTCCCAAGAAGCCCAGGAAACCCTA
>DASPXY010001750.1:0-9820 GCA_035637055.1 Gemmataceae bacterium
GGGTCGGCAATGTTGCCGACAACGCCGCAACCTCAACGGGCAATCGGACTTGCCGCTCAGCGCCGACATTTCGGCGCTCTTCGGCGATCCTTGCGGCAGAAGGCTTTACGTTCGTGGCAACATTGCCGACCCACCACCCGAAAATCCATGTCCAGTTTTTCGCCCGTTTTACGATTTTGTTAAATAGGCGGTCGCGTGCGCGCCCGAGGCAGAAAGTCTCTTTACCCATCTCTTGAGGAGGTTGCAGTCATGGTCCGCAAAACAGCGAGGACGAGCGCAACGCGGCGGCAGCGGCGCGTGCGGCTCGAAGTGGAAGGTCTGGAGCAGCGGGTGGTGCCGGTGGTGCCCTTGCCCCGCACCCATGTCTGGGACGGCGGCGCGGCCGACAACCTGTTCAGTTCGGCGGCCAACTGGTCGGACGACGTCGTCCCCAAGGCCGGGGACGAGACCGTCTTCGACGGCACCAGCACCAAGATGGCGATTGTAGATGCCGCCTTTGCAGGAACGGTCGCCAAGATGGAGATCGATGCCGCCTTCGCCAGCACCATCGAGTTACAGCGGGATTTGACCGTCACCGACAAACTCTCGCAGACCGGCGCTACCCTCGACGGCGCGGCCGACCTGCTCTTGCCCGCGGGCAGTGTCTGCAACTGGTTCGGGGGTACGTGGTCCGGGACAGGCAGCGTGGCCACTGCCTACGGGGGGTACTTGAATATCGCTGGGCAAGGCTCGGAGCCATTGACCCTCGTCGGCCGGACCATCGACAATCAGGGGACGGCGACCTGGACTCAAGGGGACATTGCCGCCACGGGCGGCGTGTTCGAGAATGGGACAGGGGCCACGTTCGCCATTTCGGGAGACGTGAACTGGACGGATTCTTCGGTGACGTCTGTCTGGACCAACGCCGGCACGATCACGAATACGGCGGCCGGGACAGTGACCATCGCGGCCACGCTGAACTCTTCCGGTTCGGTGGCAGCGGCATCGGGGAGTCTGCAGCTCGGTGCGGGTGGTACACTGTCTGGGAGCCTGTCCGCCGCGGACAGTGCTGAACTGGTCTTCGCGGGCGGCAACTTCGCACTGCAGGACCAGACGGCCGTCACCGGACCCGGTTGGGCTCGTGTGGGCAACGACGCAGCGATTGCTTTCTCCGGGGCGGTCAGCGCCGAGAATCTCGCCGTGGACCCGCAGGGAGCCGTGGACGGCACCGGGGCTTTGACCGTCAACAACCAGATGAACAACGGCGGAGCCGTAGGGGGTGCGGGCACCCTGGAGATCAATGGCCCCATCAACAACAATGGCGGGACCGTGGGCGGCACGGGCAATCTGACCGTTACGGGCACCGTCACGAACACTTCCGGGACCGTTGGGGGCAGCGGCATCGTGACGGTCAACGGGACGCTCACCAATAACGGGACGGTGGGGGCTGCGGGGACCGTCGCGGTCAACGGCACTCTGAACACCCGCGGGATCATCGACGGCACCGGCACCGTCGTGGTCAATGGCACGCTGAATTGGACCTTCGGGACCATGCAAGGCACGGGGACCACGCGCCTGAGTGGCGGTGTGATGAACATCGGTTGCGACGAGAACGACAACCTCTGGCTGGAGAATCGGACCCTGCAAAACCAGGGAACGATCAACTGGATTGGAACCAGCCCAGATACTGTGTGGATGATGCGGGGGACCGCCAGGATCACCAATGAGGGGATCTTCAACATCAGCCCGGCAGCGAACCGGGTCGTCTGGTTGAATGGCGATGGGACATTTCGCAATGCCAGCGGCGGGGTCATCCGGCAAACCGTTGCCCGTCCTGCCGTGCTGCGTGGTATCACCTTCGAGAACCACGGGTCGGTCGAAGTCAACGCCGGCGAGCTGTACCTCTGGGATGTCACCGGGGTAAGTACGGGCATTTTCCAAACCCAAGCGGGCACCTCGGTCATCCTGGAACCTTCAGAGAACGGAACGCAGACGAACATCACTCTCGACCCCAACCTGGACGACGCGGACCAGCACATGCTTCGCGGCGACGGTTGGTTCATCGTCCGCGAGGGGGGTTCCTTGACCGTTGCGGAGTTCAACGTGGTGGAAGCGGACAACCTGGCGCTGGAAACCGGCGGCACCTTGACCGGGTTGGGGACGCTCGCGATCCACAATTGCCGCTGGGATGGCGGCACGATGGATTCTCCAGAGGTCGAGGGCGGGGGTGGGCCAGGCGTGACGGAAGTTGCCGCCGGAGGCATCATGAGTATCCCGGGGCCTGAGAACCATACGCTAAACCGGCGGCAACTCCTGAACCGCGGGACGGTGGTCTGGGGTTCTGCGGGTGATCTCGCGGGAGACATCTTGGTGCAGAACGGTGGCAGCGTCGTAAATGACGGCACGAACAATGGCGGACGTTTCGATGTCTGGAACGACCGGACGATTGTGAACGTCGAATTGCAAGCAGGCAAGTTCATCGTGCAGAACAACGGAGTGTTCCAAAAACATCTCACCGAGTACCTCGGCACGACGACGATCCAACTCGTGTTCGAGAATAATGGCGGGACTGTCAACGCGGACGGCAGCGTGACCTTCACCCAAGGTTTGTCGCAAACGCTGGCAAACTCCGTGACGAACCTGGGGCTCGGAACCTATCAATTCCCTGATGTGTTCATCAACATCTCGGCGGGCACACTCCAGCTGAGTGGCGGGTCTGTGACGGCACGCCGAATTGTGCTCCAGAGCAACGCCGCCTTCCAGGGCAACGGGGAGGTGGACGCCCCGTTGTGGAACGTGGGGGGGACCGTGAGCCTGCAAGGGAACCTCACGCTCTCGCGGTTCTTTTGGCAACAGGGCAACCTCCGCGTGAACGGGCAAACCTTGACCATGAACGGCCACAACTTGTTGAACGACAACGGGACGATTGAACTGAACGGCGGCACCCTCATCCAGGGTGGCGGATCTGAACTCCAGAACCGCGGGCTGCTCGTGGGGCCTGGGACGATCAACGGCCGCGTCCAGAATCGCGGCACCATCCGGGTCGGCTCTGGCGCCAGCGACGTCCTTGCCATCAATGCGCCCGCCATGCGGAACTTCGCTGGCGCCACCATCTCGCTCAATGGCGGCACGCTGACGCACACCGGCGCGACGGCAATCCTCAACGAAGGACGCATCCTGGGGCCTGGGCGGTTGAACGTGACCCTGCCGGTCGAGAACGCCGCGGGCGGGGTGATCCAGGTCGGCGGCGGCGCTCAGGCAGGGGTGCTCGTGGTGGACGGCGGTCTGCAACTGGATGCCGGCTCGCTGCTCAGTGTCGAGATCGGGGGCACGGCGGCAGGAACGGACTACAGCCAACTGGTTGTGACCGGCCACCTCACCCTTGGCGGCACCCTCGCGGTCGTCCTGCTCAACGGCTTCTTGCCCGACCCGGAGACGCCGGACACCTTCCAGGTCGTGACCTTCGACTCCGTCGAGGGCGCCTTCGCCAACGACGACCAAACCGTGGACCTCGGCAACGGCTTGTTCCTGGACATCGACTATGATTTGACGGACGTGACCCTTGTCACGCGCGGGTAACAGGAGCCGCCAGGTGCCGGGGCAGCGTGCCCCGGCACCTCGGTTCGATGGGTTTTGTGTTCGAGGGGATCTTGAAACATGCTGACACACAAAAGTTGTCGAGGAACTCTCGCGAGCGCGGCGGTGGCTATCGCTCTGTTGGTGGCCCGACCGACTAGCGGCTTGGCTCAAGAACGGGCCAAAGTGCAAGTACCTGGCGGAGGAAGCTACGGACTCGCTCTTTCCCCCGACGGCACTCTGCTGGCCGTCCCCGAAAATGGGGGGGGCATTGTGTTGTGGGACATGCTCACGGAGAAGACCCGCCACATCCTCAAGGGCCACACCAATATTGTCAAGCAATTGACGTTTTCAGCAAATGGGACGACTCTGATCGCCACCCACACTGCGATGGGCCAGGGCGGTCCCGTTTCCGTGGTGAAACACTGGGACGTGGCCACGGGGCGGGAAAAGCTGTCATTTGTCCTCGAAGGGGGTGGTGCAAACCGAGCTCTCTCCCCGGACGGGCGCTTGCTCGTAACGGTGCAGGGCTACCCCAATAAAATCGCTAAGGTCTGGGATCTCACTACCAAGGAGGAGATCGTTGCTTTGGAGGCCGATTCTCGCCATGTGAGCGCCGCGGCCGTGACGGCCGATGGCAAGGTCGTGGCGCTGGGCGGCAGCCGTGGGGAGGTCAAACTCTGGGATCTGCCCAGCGGCAAGCCGCGCGGCACCTTCAAACTGGCAAGCGAGGTGGCGCAGTTGCAGTTCTCGCCTGACGGTCGCCTGTTGGCTGCCAGAGGAACCCCCTCGATAGACGGCTGCCACTTCTGGGACGTGGCCAGCGGCAAGGAGGCTGGCCCACCGCTCAAACAGGCCAGCCAGTACGGCTGCTTCTCCCCCGACGGCAAGGTGTTCGCCTACACCATTCCCAGCGCGGTGCAACTCTGGTCGGTGGCGCGGCGCACGCCGCTGGCCAAGTTGACTGCCCAAGAGAAACTCCGTGCGGCGACCGTGGTGGTGTTCTCTCCCGACGGCAGACTCCTCGCTCGGGCCGATGGTGCCGGCACCATTGTCCTCTGGGACGTGCCCTCGCTCAAGCCGTGACGCCCGGACTGTGCCCCACAAAGGGTCATTCACCATTGTTGCAGGCCTGTGGCCCGCAAAGGTGAATGTGCCATTTGCGGTCCAGCCCGAAGGCCGTGGGTCGGGAACACGACCCGTTGCTCCGCCAGCGACGGGACACACAAGCCCGGAGCGCCAGCGCCGGGACGGTAGCAGGTTGCCGTCCCGGCGCTGGCGCTCCGGGCTTGTGTGACATCCATCCGCCTCAAGGAGATATATCAGGGCTCCGGTTCGCCGCGCAGCTCGTAGCCTGTGCCCCAGCGCGTCAGGATGAGCGGCGGATCGAACCCTTTGTCGATCTTGTTTCGCAAATAGCCAATGTACACGTCCACGACGTTCGATGTGGTCTCGTCCTGTTCGTTATAGAGGTGCTCCCAGATCATCGAGCGACTGACGACTTTGCCGCGGTGAAATGCCAGGAATTGCAGCAGGGCATACTCGCGCCGGGTCAGTGGGATGGTGCGGCCAGCGCGGCGAACTGTCCGCGTGCTGGTGCTGATTTCGAGATCGTAAATGTGCAGGATGGGGTCGGTGATGCGGTGGGCGCGGCGCAGTAGGGCGCGCATGCGGGCGAGCAGTTCGGCGAGCGGAAACGGCCGGCCGAGGTAATCGTCCGCTCCCAGGTCGAGGCACTGAACGCGCTCCGCAACGCTGCCGGTCGCCGCCAGGGCGACCACCGGCGCGGTCACGCCGCCGCGCCGCCAGGAGCGCAGCAAGGTGAAGCCCTGATCCCCGGCCAGCAGCAGGCTGAGCAGGATCATGTCGTAGCCGGTCGTGCCGGCCTTGTAGGAAGCCTCCTCGCCGTCCTGGGAGGTATCCACCTGAAAGCCTTCTTCCTCCAAACAGCGGCGCAGCGCCCGGAGCATCGGCCGCTGGTTCTCCACGACGAGTACGCGCACCGGTCACCTCCTTCGTCGTTGGGGGAGAGGGCAGAAAATCGCGCCTCAGACGGTCTTGCGCTGCCATCCCCTTTTAATAGTGTCTGGAAGCGGGCGTCGGATGCGTGAATTTTCTCAGAAATTCCAGCATGCTGTTGCGGTTGGTCCGAACCCAGCGCACCGCGTGCGCAATGGTGGGCCCAGGTGGTGCGATCCGTTCTTGCCGCCTGGGGAGGAACGCCCCTTCCACGAACTCTGACGAGCGAGGGCCGGTCCGCTCACTGGTTGGGAGCGCGTTTTTTCGGGGTCGGAGTGCGCGGCGCGGCGGTTTTCGCTGGCGTGTTGCAAGGAAATGCCGGGACGACCGGAGTTGCTTGATCGGGATGCCTATTGTGGGAGAGGCTACCGAGTACGGAGTACGAAGTACCGAGTACCAAGGACGGAGGACGAAGCGGCAACGGCCCTCATCGTTTCGGATCCGTACTTCGTACTCGGTACTTTGTACTCCGTACTCCGAGCACTCACACATAAACCCGATAATCGAGATCGGGAAAGAGATTGTGGCGGCGCTCGATCTCGCTCAGCCACGGTTCGTCCACCTTGTCGTGCTTGATCTGCTCGTAGAGCTGATTGAAGTTGAGCACGTGGATGCGCGTCCGCTCCCGGGCGTACTCGACCATGGTGCCGGTCTTCATGATGAAGGCCCAATCGCTCGATTGCGCCAGGAGGAGTTCGCGCGCGGCCTGGTTGAGAGCACGCCGCCGTAGCGGCTGGTCGGTGTCCTTGTACTGGCGGGCGAGTTCGACCATGCGCTCGGCGTCCTCGTGCAGGTGCCGGTAGATCCAGTCATTCGAGCCTTCGAGCCACACCTCGGCGTAGCCCTTGTGCCCCCAACTCGACAGCGACGGCTGAGCCACTTGCAGCCGTGGGTGGCCATCGAGATACTCCGGCACGGTGATTGGCTTGACCGTCTGCTGATCCCAGTGCATCTTGCGGAGGAGGTAATTGATCCAGTCGGGGCCCTCGAACCACCAGTGGCCGAACAATTCGGCATCGTAGGGGGCGACGATGAGCGGCGGTCGGTCCATCGCCCCCGCGAGCCATTCGACCTGCTTTTCGCGATTGAACATGAAGTTGCCGGCGTGCTCGGCCGCCTTCGCCTGAGCACAGGCGATCTTGTAGACCTCCTTGGTGTCGGTGCGGCCGGTGATCCGGTAATACTTGATGCCGAGGTGGCTGCGAATGCCGCTGTGGTGCAGGTGCGGCCGCAGATACTCGTAATCGAGATCAAAGCCGACGTCGCGGTAGAACTCGCGATAGTGGTAATCGCCGGGGTAGCCCTCGATGGCGCTCCAGACCTGCTTGCTCGACTCGGTGTCGCGTGCCAGCGCCGCCACGTTCGTATCGGCGCAGAGAATCGGGGCGTAGACGCCGTAGCGCGGCCGCGGTTCGGCGTGCAGCACCCCATGCGTGTCGGTGAAGAAATAACGCAGACCAGAGTCCTGCAAGACGTGTTCGAGACCCTGGGCGTAGCCGCACTCCGGCAGCCAGATACCCTGGGGCCGCCGGCCGAAATGGCGCTCGAACTCGCGACAGCCGAGTTCGATCTGGGCGCGGATGGCGTTGCCGTTGACGGTCATCAGCGGCAGGAAGCCGTGGGTGGCGCCGCAGGTGATCAGTTCGAGTTTGCCGGCCTCGAAGAATCGGCGGAAGCCGTTCAGCAGGTTGTTGCTGTACTGCGTAACGAAGACCTCGCGGGCGCGCAGGAAGCGCGTGTGATACATCTGCGCCAGGACGTGGAACTCCGGCTGCCAGCGGGTGCGCTCGACCTCCTTGCAGGCCAGCGCGATCAGGTTGTCGAGGTGACGCACGTAGCGGTATTGCAGCAGAGGATCGCTGAGCATCGCGGCGAGCGTCGGCGTCACCGACATCGTCAGCCGCCAGTCGGCGTTGTCGCGTTCCAGACCATCGAAAACTTCCAGGAGAGGGATGTAGGTCTCGGTGATGGCCTCGTAGAGCCAATCCTCTTCGAGGAAATCGTCATACTCCGGATGGCGAACGAAGGGGAGATGGGCATGCAGAACCAGACAAAGATAGCCCAGTGGCATCGGTTGACAAGCCTCGCAAGTTCCAGAAGCGGTTTGAGCGCCAGAGAATTTGATAGCGGCAGCGCGACGCAATTCAAGAGACGGTCCCGATTTCCGCTGCGCCGTGGACCCAACGACCGCGGCACAGGACCGCCCGCACCGGCTCTGTCGAGTTCAGGATCAGCTCGTGCGGGTCGCCTGCTGCGGCGGGCAGCGCGATGACGACCAGGTCCGCCGAGTTGCCCGGGGCGAGACTGCCCGTTTCCTTGTCCCAGCCCAGCGCCTCGGCGCCCGCCAGCGTCGCCATGCGCAGGAGCGCCGCACCGGAGATATCAGGATAATGCCGATGCAAAAAGCGTGCCTCGGCGAGGATGTCCAGGTCGGGATTGGACGCCAGGCTGTCGGTGCCCAGGGCGACCCGCTTGCCGCGGGCGAGGAACTCGCGGAAGGGGTGCGGCGGATGGCCGAAGGCGGCGTGGGTCCGCGGGCAGTAGACGATGGTGCCACCTCGAGGAATGCGGGTGTTCGGTGCCAGATAGTTGCCATGCACGAACAGCTTCGGGATGCGCTGGTCACAGATCTTCATGACCGCGGCGGGGCTATCGGACAGCCCGTTGGGATCCCAACCCCCGAACTCCCGGAGGAACGCGACAAAGGGACCGCGGCGCTGGTGCAACAACTCCAGTTCTTCCCGGCTTTCCGCTAGATGTACGGCGAGGGGGTGCTTGGGGCTGCGGGCGAGAAGCGCGGCTTGGGCGAACAGGCTTGACCGGATGCTGTAGGGCGCGTGGGGGCTCAGGCCGGCGCGGCACATCTCCGTGTCCGGATGCGCTGCGAGCCAGCCTCGGGCGGCGGTCAGCGCCGCCTCCGCTCGCTCCTCCGTCAGCCCGAGCAGTTCCCGGAACACAACCGCCTGCAGCGGCGCCTCCTTGAGGATGTCCCAACTTGAGCCGTCCCCGGAAATGTCGCCGACAAGGGTCGTGCCGTGCCGAACGCACTCTGTCAGGCCGGCGCGAATGTCTTCGCGCACTTCCTCGGGCGTGCGACTTCGGCGATACGCGATGACCTGACGCAGCCAACCGACGAAGTCGGTTGAAGGCGGCGTCCGGCCGCGTGCTCCGCTCAGGTCAAGGTGGGTATGTGTGTTGACCAGGCCAGGCAGGATTGCCGCATCGCCGAGATCGATGTCGGGGCGGCAGACGCCGTGCGGTTCGACGGCGGCAATCCGCTCGCCGTCGAGCGTGACGGTGCCGTTTGCTTGTGGCGACCCATCAACGGGGACAATCCAGCGTGCAGTGAGCGTCCACATCGCGCAGGCCACCTTCAAGAAGCAGGGCTTGGTGGTGGCGGCAACCGCTGTTGCAGTTCGCGGCACAGTTTGTCAAAGGAGGGCGAATTCTGCCGGCAAAGGGCGAGGTTCATCCTGGCAGCGAAGCGAGGTTGATGTCTTGGTTCGTTGTACTTCTCGGAAAGTCGTTTCTTGATCCATCCCTTGCCCAGGCCTTGCCCTTCGGGATCTTCGGGCGTTGTCAGTTCGGCGGGCAGTCCGCTCACCCCCGCCAGCGAGGACGCCGCCGCGACCAGCCACGTCTCGAACATCGGACAGGGCAAGACGCAGGCAATGTCCGCATCGGCGCGGGCTTCTCGGGCCCACTGGAGCAGTTGGGGCGCCAACTCTTTCGGACACGCCTTTTCAGCATC
This sequence comes from Gemmataceae bacterium, assembly GCA_035637055.1. Lineage (GTDB taxonomy): Bacteria > Planctomycetota > Planctomycetia > Gemmatales > Gemmataceae > DASPXY01. The sequence continues at coordinate 9,326 of DASPXY010001750.1, forward strand.
CATCAGGATCAGGACAAGTTTCCGTGGCCCATCGGGCGACTCCGGACCGAGCTTGATTTTGACGAGATCGACGGCAGCCCTCAAGCCGTCTTGTTTGCGGAGGAGCCCTTGTTTCTGCCGGAACGGCCGCATCACCTCCAGGGAGTCACCGTGGAACAGATCATACCAGATTCGCACTAACAGTGTCCGGATTGCCTCGTATTCGCCCTGGCCCTCGACGATCACGCCGATCTGGAGAGGCATGGTCATTCCTTCCCGTTTAGCTTTGGCACCTGAGCCTGTTTCGCCAGCTCCGCCTCGTCGAGGTCGAGTTGATCCATGCGCTGAAGGTCGGCCAAACTGTACAACTCCTTGCGAATGATCTCGCGGCTGGCTGCATCGACGGGCGCAATTTGGGTCTGGCCATCCTTGTTCCGCACCACCAGCACCTGCGATGGCTGAATTGCTCGTTCTGCGAGCAGATCGCCACTGTGAGTCGTCAGTAGCACCTGGGCA
>DASPXY010001751.1:0-4744 GCA_035637055.1 Gemmataceae bacterium
GCGCAGTACGATCGCTTCGGCTTCTCCGGGGTCGAGGGTGGCATGCCCGGTGGCGGCCAGGGTTTCCCCGGCGGCTTCCACTTCAACTGGGGAGGCGGTCCCGGCGGTTCCGAGTCAGCCGACCCGGCTGCCGCCGCCGAGTTCCTGCGTCAGTTCGGCATCGACCTGGGCGGTCTCGGCGGCATGGGCGGCATGGGGGGAGGCCCCACTGCCGGCCGGCGAGCGGGCGGCCGGAAGCGGCGCGCCCCCGCGGAGGAAGCGCCGGCGTCGGAGGTCACGGTGCCGTTCGAGACGGCGGCCCTGGGCGGTTCTCTCCCGCTGAAGATCAACGAGCACGAGATCAAAGTAAAAATCCCCGCCGGCACGGAGGAAGGCAAAACGATGCGCCTGCGCGAGGCAGGACCGAACGGCGAGGATTTGCTCATCAAGATCCACGTGCGGCCGCATCCGTACTTCCGCCGCGAGGGCAATGACCTCATCCTCGACGTGCCGATTTCGCTGGCCGAGGCGGTGCTGGGCACGAAGGTGGAAGTGCCGACGCTCGACGGCACGCGCGGGACGATTCGAGTGCCGCCCGGCTCGTCGAGCGGCACACGGATGCGTCTGCGCGGCCGCGGGATCAACGGCGGCGACCAGTACATCGAACTCAAGGTGATCGTGCCCGCCCAAAAAGACGACCGCAGCCGCGAACTCATCGAGGAGTTTGCGCGTCTGAATCCTCAGGATCCGCGCGCCGACCTGCCCTGGAGTTAATGTAGTAACCAGGGAGTTTTTGTTCGTAGTTCCGCCTTCAGGCGGCTGACTGTCAAACCGCCTGAAGGCGGAACTACGAACCAACGAGTTGAGGACCGCCGATGACCGCGACCCGTTCGTACCGCTTTCGACCGCACGAGCACATCCGTCGCTCGGACGATTTCCGCCGCGCCTTCGAGCGCCGCCGCTCCGTCAGCGACGCCTGGCTGATCGTCTACGCTTGCGAGAACGGGTTGCCGTACGCGCGCCTGGGCCTGTCGGTGTCGCGCAAGTTCGGGCAGGCGACGCACCGCAACTACCTGCGCCGCCTGTATCGCGAGGCGTTCCGGCTGACGCGCCATGAGATGCCGACCGGCCTGGACCTGGTGCTGATCCCGCGCACCTCGGAGGCGCCGCCGCTGGCCGAACTGCAACGGTCGCTGCCGCGGCTCGTCGGCCAGCTAGCGCGGAAGCTGGCGCGGGAGGCGAAGTCGTCGTGATCTACCTGTTTTTCCAGGGGGTGGGCGCCGTGCTCACCCTCTTGCTGATTTTGCCGGTGCGCTTCTATCAACTCTGCATCGGCCCGCTGCTGCCGAAGGTCTGCCGCTTCCATCCGAGTTGCAGCGAGTATTTCATTCTGGCCGTCCGCAAGCATGGGCCGCTATGCGGTGCCTGCAAGGGCGTGTGGCGGATTTGTCGGTGCAATCCCTGGAACCGCGGCGGCTACGACCCACCGTGAGCGAGAACCCCTCCCCCCAACCCCCTCCCCGCAACGGAGAGGGGGAGCAAGCAGGGTAGCGCTTCTTCTCCCCCTCTCCGCTTCGGGGAGGGGGTTGGGGGGAGGGGTTTCGCACCCTACCCCACCGGGCGCGGGAGCAGGCCGACCGCCTCACGCACCAACTCCATCGTCTTCTCAGCCTCGGCGCGGGCGCGCTTCGCGCCCTGCCGCAGCACGTCCTCGACATAGGCGAGATCTTGGGCCAGTTGCTTGCGCTTCTCGCGCGCCGGTCCGAAAAATGTGTCGATTCGCGCTTTAAGCAGCTTCTTCGCCTGACCGTAGCCGATGCGACCGGCGCGGTAATCCGCGGCGAGCGCGGCTTTCTCCTCCGCCGTCGTGAACAGACCGTGCAGCGCGAACACGTTGCACTTGTCCGGGTCGAGCGGCTGGCCGAGCGGCGTACTGTCGGTCTTGATGCCCATGACCGTCTTTTCCAGAGATTTACCCTCCGCGAAGATCTCGATGGTGTTGCCGTAGGACTTGCTCATCTTCTGCCCGTCGGTCCCCGGCACCTTCGCTTCCTTGTCGAGACGAAAGTCGGGGATGGGGAAGATGTCGCCGTAGGCACGGTTGAACTTGCCGGCGATGTCCTGCGTCATCTCGATGTGCTGCACCTGGTCCTTGCCGACCGGCACGACGTGGGAGCGATAGATGAGAATGTCGGCGGCCATCAGCAGCGGATAGGTGAACAGGCCGACGCTGGCCTCGATGCCCTTCTCGACCTTCTCCTTGTACGAGACGGCGCGTTCCAGCAGCCCCATGTTGGTGATGGTGGAGAAGATCCAGGCGAGTTCGGTAACTTCGGGGACGTCGGACTGACGGAAGAAGGTGGCCTTGTTGGGATCGAGCCCGAGGGCCAGGTAATCCAGGGCGACGTCGCGCGTGTTGTCGGCAAGGGTGCGCGCACTCTGGATCGTCGTGAGGGCGTGATAGTTGGCGATGAAATAAAAGCATTCCGCCTCGTCCTGCAAGGCGATGTGCTGCTTGACGGCGCCGAAGTAGTTCCCCAGGTGCAGTTTGCCCGTGGGCTGCACGCCGCTGAGGATGCGTTTCGGTCCCTTCGGCGTTTGTGGTCCGGTGTCCATGGTCGCTCAGATATCCGCTTGTTCGTTTAGCCGCGGTTCGCAGAACTCGCGCTTCGCCCCATCGCAAGAGCGCGGTTCTGCGAACCGTGGCTAAACGGAGGAGAACTCATTCTGTCTGCAGGTTCGCGCTGCAGAAAATGGCGCTGCTTGCAAACCTGTCCTCACTGTACACTGACCACGAAGAACGGACAACCGAAGGAAAGCCGATGGACAAGCTGACGCAAATCCTGATCGACGCGATCAAGCAGGCGGCGAACGAACCCGGCGAGCAGCGCCTCTTCCGCGCCGGCAAGCTCCCGGGCGTTTTCCCCAGCCGCGTCGGCCTGAGCGCCCAGGCCGCCGAGCAAGCGCTGCGCGACGGCCTTCTCGAACGTGCCCGCACCGAGGTGAAGGGCAAGACCAGCATCGAATGGGTACGCTTGACGCCAAAAGGGATGGACTTTCTGCACAATCACGAGTCGCCTGTGCGGGCGATGGATGAGTTGTGCGAGATTCTGCAGATGACCCAGGAGGGCGTGCCGGTCTGGATGAACGAGATCCGCCAGCAGCTCAACGCGCTGGGGCAGCGCTTGACGGACGAGGTGCAGACCATCATGCACCGGTTGGCGGCGTTGAGCCAGCGCGTGCAGGAGGTGCTCCATCGGACCGGGGCGGCCGTGCCTCCGCCGGAAGACGCGGCTGCGCTGGTGCCGTGGGGCGCCGAGGCGCTGGGCTACCTGGACCGCCGCCGGGCGAGCGGCGTGGTCAACAGTTGTCCGATGCCGGAGCTGTTTGCGGCGATCAAGGAGAAGGCGCCCGACCTGACGGTGAAGGAGTTTCACGATGGTCTGCGGAAGTTGCACACGCGCGGTCTGCTGCAGTTGCTCAAATTCGAGGGACCGGACGGCCCGCCGGAGCCGGAGTACGCCCTGCTCGACGGGGCCTCGACGTATTATCTGGTGCTGCGCTCGTGAGGGCTGTTGTGCGGGGCGCGTTCCGCTGCTATCCTGATCGCAGTCCGCTTCCCAACACCGACGAACTCGTGAGGCCCGTCCTGCCGTGATGCTATTCGAGCCGGAGCGCACGCAATTCGACCTGAAGTGGCGGATGTTCGGCATCCCTGTACGGGTCCACCCGATGTTCTGGCTGATTACCTGCGTGTCGGGCAACTACTACCTGGAGCGTTACGGCGCGGTCTACCTACTCCTCTGGGTGGCCTGCTTCTTCGTGTCGATCCTTGTCCACGAACTGGGCCATGTCTTCATGGGCAGGATTTTCGGCCGGCATGGGGAGATCGTCCTGTACGGCTTCGGGGGACTGGCGATTGGCAGTTACGACCTACCCAAACGATGGCAGCGGATTGCCATTTCTTTTGCGGGCCCCCTCGCCGGCTTCTGCCTGCTCGGAGTCGTGCTGCTCATACGAGCGTACGCGTTCCCTGAACGTCGAGACGTGTTCCGCGCGCCTGATGTGGTCTGGACGGCGGCGGACATGTTGTTGTTGCTCAACCTGATTTGGGGACTGATCAACTTGCTCCCGGTCTGGCCACTCGACGGCGGACAAGTTAGTCGCGAGGTGTTCACGGGAATGGCCCCCCGGCAGGGGCTTCGGATAGCTCTGGGGCTGTCTTTCATCCTGGCGAGCGGATTGGCGATCCTTTTCGTCGTTTACAGCGTGATGCTGCGGCAGGGTACGGTTCTGCTCCCCTTCATGGCCAGCGAGGGCGCGGCGATCGATGGAATCATGCCAGCCATCCTGTTCGCGCTGCTGGCGGTGGAAAGCCTTATGCTCGCCTTGCAGACACGCCGCCCACGCCGCTATCAGGATGATGACGACGATCCTTGGGCGCGGTAATCCGATTCACTTCCCGGCGACGCGGCCGTTCATCAACTTCGCGAGTCGCTCGTTCAACTCATCGTCCGCGGCCGCTGACCAGGTGTAATCCACCGGCGGCCGGAAACCGCCCTCGCCGGTGAACGCCGCACTCGGCGCGGGCGCCAGCGGCAACACCCCGAGCGAACGCATGCCGACGCGCAGGTCGAAACCGGTCGCCTGGGCCAGATCGGCAATGTCCAGTGTGCCCGGCACGAACGGCGCCGGCCCGTCGGTGATCAGCACAGCTTGCTCCTGTAACAGCGGCGCCTGAATCCCGCCCGACACCAGCGCCCGC
>DASPXY010001752.1:0-4440 GCA_035637055.1 Gemmataceae bacterium
GAGGGTTTCCCTGCCCACCCCCAGGTCCCAGAGCTTGATGGCGCTGTCATAACCTCCCGAGGCCAGCCGCTTGCCGTCGCCCGAGAGCGCCAGGGCTACAATCCCGCCGTCATGCCCGCGCAGGGTGAGGGTTTCCTTGCCCGTGGCCAGGTCCCACACCCGGATAGTCCTGTCATGACTCCCCGAGTACAGTCGCCTGCCGTCGGAGGAGAGCGCCAGGCTGCTGACGGCAGCATGCCCAGGCAGGGTGCGCGCTTTTTTCGCGAACTGTCCAACCAGGTAGCCGTATTCCGGTCCGCGCAGATCCTCGCGGCACTGATCGAGGGCGAGCCGGCACCGGATCAGGTCGTGGTTCAGCAGGTGGTTGTGGGCCTCCGTGACGTGGCTGATGTACAGCAAGGTTTCGGCCCGGAGCCATTGCTTTTCGGCCCGGTCCCGCGCAGCCTTTTCCTTCGCCGCCAGCCGCCGGGCCTCGTTGCCGGCTGCCCGCGCCTTCCCTTCCTCCTCCTTCGCCTTCCGCTCGTTCCTCACGGCCGCCCGGCGCTGTTCGGCCTCGTCCTTGAGAGCCTGTTCCGTCAGTTCCCCCTGGTGCCAGGCCTCCGCCAGGCCCAACGTCGTTCCCACGATGCCGGCCACCAACACGACCGTCCCCAGGCCCAGGGTCAGGCGCCGCGCACGCCGTTCGGCCTTCGCCTTGGCCCGGGCCTCTTCCGCGCGGGCCTCCGACGCCGCCCGGTCCAGTTGGGCCTGCCGCAGCCGCTCCTGGGCCGACGCCAGGTAGGCCGTCACGTCCCGGGCCACCCCCCCCGCGTCCGCCGGTCGGGCGGTGCGCTCGGCCGCCAGGCAACGCCTGGCCAGTTCCCGCAGCGCCTCGTCAGCCGCGCAGGCGTCGAGCCGGGCGTGCGCGTCGTGCAGATCCCCCGCGGCGGCCTGGCGGCAGACCTCGGCGTCGGTACCGCTCGCGTACGGCGGCTGGCCGGTCAGGATCTCACACAGGATGGCGCCGAGGGCGAACACGTCGGCCCGTTGGTCGATGAGGGCGGCTTCCCCGCGCGCCTGCTCGGGCGGCATGTAGGCCGGGGTCCCCATCAGCGCCCCGCTCTGCGTCGCCCCCTCCCGTCCGCGCACCGGCCGGGCCTGGACTGGCCCGGTTGTGCCCTCCTCGGGTGAGGGAATTTCCACGTCCGCCCCGTCGTCGGCGAGAACCTTGGCGAACCCCCAGTCCATGACCTGGACCTCGCCGAAGGCGCCCACCATCACGTTGGACGGCTTCAGGTCCCGGTGGACGACCCCCCGGGCGTGGGCGTAGGCGATCGCCTGGCACACCTGCTCAAAGATCCCCAGCAACCGGGGCAGGTCCTGGCCGGGGTCGGCCCGGCGTTGCAGCAGCGCCGCCAGGGTGTGCCCCTGGACCAGCTTCATGGTGAAGTACGGCCGGCGGTCGCCGAACCAGCCCTGCTCGTACACCGGGACGATGGCCGGGTGCTGCAGCTGGCTGCCGACCCGGGCCTCGTCGACGAACCGGCGCTGGGCGTCCGGCTTGTCCCGGTGGTCCTCGCGCAGCACCTTGACGGCCAACTCGCGCCCCAGCAGGCGGTCGCTGGCCCGGAACACCACCCCGATACCGCCGCGACCGACCTCCTGCAACAGGTCATACCGGGCCGCGCCGGCTTCCGTCCTTTGGGCGGCTTCTCCCCTGGGACCCGGCACCGGGGCGCCGGGCCACGGAGTGGCCTGGGGTTCGTCCGACCCCGGCCGCGTACTGGCGAGGGGTTCGGTCATCTCGCGGCGGACGTCCTCGATCAGGGCCGGGTCGCCGGGGAAGCGCGGGAGGTAATCGCCGGCACTGGGGTCGTCCCCGGCGCGGCGGCGGTAGTCCCAGTCCAGGAGCAGGAGCTGGCGGAGCAGGGCCGACCGCGCGGGTTCGGCGGCCGTGTCCAGGTACTCTTCGGGGAGCGGCCGCTGCCCGGCCTTGCAGTCCGCCTCGAAGCGGTCGCAGATCTGCTCGATCTGCCGGACCTCGTCCGCGGACAGGGAGGGGAGAGCAGCCTCTCGCTCACGGCACCGGCTCCTTGCTCCAGATAATGCGAATGGCCTCCAGCTTCCGGGCCACCGTGCGCCGGGAGCAGGCGAGCTGGTCGGCGATCTCGTCGTTGCCGTAGCCTTCCATCTTCCAGACGGCGACCTGGCACAGCGTCTCGTCGCCGAGCAGGTCGAGCAGCCGCCGGTACTCGTCGGCCACCTGGGCCGCGAACTCCGGCGTGGGCTCCGCGCCCACGACCTGCATCAGGGCTGCCTCGGCTTCCGGCTCTATTGGGTATATCCCCAACGGGGCCGGTTCGGTGCCACCCCCGCGCTTCTGACGCTGCTCGTGCTTGAGTTGTTTGATGGCCTTGTTTGCGGTGATGACCACCAGAAGCCGCCACAGGCTGTCGCGGTCGTCGAGTTGGGGGAAGCGGCCCTGGCCCACGGCGCGGAAGAAGCTGTGGAAGGCGTTCTGGACGACGTCCTCCTCGTCGGCGGCGCGGAGGCGGGCGGCCTTGAGCTTCTTGCGGGCCAGGGCGACCAGGCGGTGGTAGTAGCGCTCCCAGAGCGGCTGGGCGGCGGCCGGGTCCCCGCCCTTCAGGGCGTCGATCCAGTGGGAGACCGAGCCGGGGGACGACATGGAGTACCTCGCCGGAACGGAATGAGCGACAGGCTGTAACTGGTGCCATTGTAAGCCTTCCGTCACGGGCCGCCATGCTTTTTCTGGGGCGTGGCACCTTTTCGTCGCCAATGGAGATGTCCCTGATAGGGGGACGCGACGGGCAGGGGCGCCTGCCGGGTCGCCCCGAGATTTCTGCGGAAAGACGGCCTTTCGAGCAAGGGCCAGGAATCGACCAAGAGGACCCTTGCGGAGGTCGGAATAGCCCCGGACCTGCCGCCTCGAATTCTGGTCTGAGCCTACAGCGGTGTCACCTCGACCCGTGAACGGTCACCCCGACCAGGGGTTGAAGCCACTTTACACTCGTTTCTCCGTCGCCTGGCAACCATCGCGCGGGCCGCTCGCCTGCGCGCCCTACAAGAACACATGGGAGTCGCATTATGACGCGCAAGAACTGGTGGCGGAAGGGGGCCGGTAAGGCGAAGCGCGAGACGGGCCCTTCGGAGAAGCGCCGCTCCGGGGCCAGTTGGGGCTGGCGGAGCTTGGAGCACAAACCATTCCTGGAGGAGTTGGAGCCGCGGCTGGCCCCGGCCGCGAACCTTGCCTACCCTGCCATCGACCCTTTCAGCTCGGACCTCGCCCTGGTCGCGGGGCCCTACGTCGGCGAGGATTTGCCCCAGTTCGTGGTCAAGGAAACCGGCACTGTCCTGGCGGCCACCGGCCTGGACACGCGCGCCCTGAGCGGACCAGGTGCGGACAGCGTCGCAGGGCAGGTCGTCTTCCTGGAATTGGGAGGCGCGCAGGACGTCCGCTACGACGGGCCGGTGTCCCTCAGCGGCTTCGACGTGCCTGCCTTCGGGGCGCCGGGCCAGCTTCAGGGCCAGGAGCCGGCCGTCGTGGCCGCCCTGGTGGCGTCGCTGGAGCAGGCCTTCGCCGGCACCGGCGTGCGCTTCACGACCACAAAGCCCACCGGCGGCGACTACTCCACCGTCTACGTCGGCGGGGACGACTCCGCCTTCGCGGCGTACGGCCACTACCTCGGGCTCGCCGAGAAGGTGGACACCGGCAACCTCGACCGCCGCGACGAGGCGCTCGTCTTCAGCGACCTCCTGCCTTCGTCGGGCCTGACCGCCGCCGGCTACGGCGAGACGCTGGCCTTCTACGTCGCCCACGAGACCGGGCACCTGCTGGGGCTGGAGCACACCGAGGAGCACGACCACGCCCACGACGACCCCGCGGACCCGCTGGCCGGGATCGCCTTTAGACCCTACACGCACATCGCGATCGGGAAGGACGTGCGGGACGACGTGATCCGCGACGGCAAGGTCACGATCAACGGCAGCGAATACGACGTGCACCCCAAGGTCGTTGAGGCGCTCCAAAAGTACCCGTCACATTACTACGCCGGAGCGGTGGCGGGGGACGGGTTCCCGGACGTGGTCTACGGCCAGGCGATCCTTCACCCCGTGGACATGGGAGTCTGGATGCAGCGCTTGCTCGACATGGCCTGGGCCGCGCAGACCGACCCGGCCTGGACCGCCGTGGAGCGTTCCCAGATCCTCGCCTTCTCCTACGGCTTCCTGACCCACTCGGCGGGCGACGCATTCTCTCACATGCTGGTCAGGGAGTTTGAAGAGGGGCCGCTTACGCCGGTCCAGAACGTCCGCCACAACCTGGTCGAGGCCTACATCGACGAGGCGACGGCGGGGTCCGACAGCAATTTCGCGAGGACGCTCCTCCCGGACGGCGATGTCAGCGACGACTTCACGCACGGCATCACCTTCGAGGTGCCGGTC
>DASPXY010001753.1:0-2756 GCA_035637055.1 Gemmataceae bacterium
CTGCTCATAGCGGCGGCACGTGCGCCACACCGTCGCCTCGTCACAACCCATCTCTTTCGCGACACGTTGCGTCCGCTCGCCTGCGGCGATAGCGAGCACGATCCGCGCACGTTGCACTTGATACCACGGCACGCCATCACCCTTCGCGATCAGACGCAGCACGGCATCATCCGCGGTGGCGATGGTCACTCGACGGGGCTTGCGACCGCGCATCATGGCATCTCCTTGAGACCGTGACCGCGCACCCCGGGCAGCGGGCGGGGAGAGCGCTGGCATATCGTAACGGGAGGTAGCGCCGTTGCAAACCGCCCTGGGATTAGTCGTCGCCATCCTGGGACGAGCGCCAGTTGTGTCGGGATGGGTCGCTCGTCATTTTTCTCAGGCGATATAATCTCATTGCTGCGGGTGAAGATCCAGCCCAGCGTGCCAAGGGAGTCCTTTCATGCGGTTCGCTCTCCGGTTCGTGCCCCTCGCCGTCGCGTTCCTTCTCTCCGGCCACGCGGTCCCCGCCGGTCCCCCCGAGCGCGACTGGGAGCCGGTCGAACGGATTGGTCGGGCCAGTGATTTCTCGCACACGCGCTACTATCGCGTGTATTATTGGGCCGAGGATTTTACCTTCGTCCTCAAGGAAGACGGCGGCAAGACCTGGCGCATCCTCTCGCGCGAGCCGACGCCCGCGTACGAGTGGCGCATGGGGCCGACCTACACCGGCCTCAAGGTGGACTGGCAGGCGAACCCGCGCGTCAAGGTGATCGGCGTCAAGGCCATCGACCGCATCCCGGAGAAATTCCCCGACCTCAAACTGGACGACCCGAACCTGGCGACGGCCCTGCTGCTCTTTGTGGAGACCAAGCCCGGCGAGTGGAAGGAGTTCTACGTCAACAACTGGTTCCACAAATGGGGGCCGCGGGCCGATAAGAAGCTTTTCGGTATTTACGCAGACAAAACCGCTCCGTATCATCTCTATGGCTTCGCCCGCGCCCAGGCGGCACCGTTCGCCAAGAAGTCGCAGGCGATCCTCGACCAGCACAAGGCGAACCCGTCGCTGATGTTCCACGGGCGGGTGCGCACCGCGAAGGAACAGCCATTTGGCTACGAGATCGAGTTGATCGACCTGATCGGCCGCAACGTCAAATCGGGCGGCGCCACGGTGCTACATGGCGACGCCCGTACGATCCCACGGCTGGAGAAGAAGTGAGACGGTTGTCCCGCTTGTGCAATCCCAGGGACCAGCATCTTGCGGTCGGTTACTCGGAGGTGACTTCTTTCTGCGCCATGGCCAGCAGTTCCGCCAGGATGACATGGCGCGGCGGGTCACGCTCGCGCGTGTACTCGGCCAGTTCTTCGAGGTATTTCCGATACGGCTGCAGCAGTTCGGCGCCATCCGGCAAACGCCGTAGCAGATCGCGCAGACGCGCCAGGTCGCGCAGTTGGGCCTCGGACATGCGGTCATCTGCCATGAGCCTGGCGTCGAAGGAATCGAGCCAGCCGGGGAGCAAGTGTCCCAGCCGTCGGAGGAAGCAGGGGCGGACCCAACTTGTCGGCGGCAAATCCGCGGCAACCTGCATGGCCTCCAGCATGCGCGCGGCGTACCCCGCACTCGCAACAGCCACAGAAGGATCCCAGCGCGGCGGGAACGTATTGGGGGATTGAGTATCGAGAACGCGCAGGGTCGCGCTCACGTCGCCTTGCTGCAGTCCGCGTATGTACTTTGTGCGGCGCCGATGCCGCGGTTGCCGGAGTGCCGCCAGCACACTCCAGAACAGCAGGGCAGTGGCGGTGAAGCCCCACAACTCCGGCGAAGGGCTGACGAACACAGGCTCCGGGCTTGCGGGAGGCTGACGCCCACCCCTGACGAGTTCGCGGGAGAGTATCAAGGTGGCACCGACCAGGAGCAGAATGGCAAGGCAGCCCAGCGTCCTCCCAAGGGCCCCCGCATCATCGCGTTGCAAACGGAACCAGGGCTCCGGAGGAATCGGCGGCTGCGGGCCCTCATAAGGCTCGAACGTCTCCGTATCAACGAGGCGAACACCGCCCATCCCGTCCACGACGGTCCGGGTCGCCCCGAGCAGAATTGAACCGTGCGGCACAGCCGAGTCGTCTGCTCTTCGCCGTGCGGGGTTCCCCGCCTCGGGCCTCCGGACGAACCCGGCGGCGAAGGCCACCGCCAGCAGCGCCGTCGGGGCCGCGAAACACAGGACGATCAGCAGGGCGTCCTCCGTACTACACCCGCAAAGCACGCTCACACACCGGGTCATCAGCGCCACGCGGCAGAAGGCGACGAAGGCCAGTGTCCAGCGCCGCGCCGTTCGAGCCTGCGCGGGATTCAAGTAGTGCTCAAACGGCAGGCCGTAGAGCCAGGCGAAGGGGCCGGTCAGCCAGAACAGGCCCAGAATGCCCCAGCCCAGCGGAGTGATCGACGCCCCCGCCTCGATGAGCAGCGCCACGACCGCGAACAGCAGCGCCGCCGCCAGGGTCGAGGCAGCGAAGGGGAGAAGTAGGCGCCACCACCGCCTTTGCAGATCGTGACTGTCGTAATTGCGCGCCAGGCCAGCCGTCAGGACGAGGAGCGCCCCGATCACGAGCGACCAGGGATTGGCCGCCAGCCGGCGGATCGTCTCGGCGTCGCCCACCAGAAACCAGCAAAGGTCGGAGAGGGTCATCGGCTCACCCGCTCAACTCGCCTGCGCCGCCCCCAGGCGACGGATGATCGCGTCGGCCATCTCGGCGGTGCCGGCGCTGCCGCCCAGGTCGGG
>DASPXY010001754.1:0-5978 GCA_035637055.1 Gemmataceae bacterium
TGGTTGTCGATGTGGACGACCCATCCCTTCTGGATCAGGTTCTCGACCGCTGCGGGGAGACGCCGATGCGTTCACAAACACCCTCACATGGTCTGCACCTGTACTACCGCATGCGTGGCGGTGTTCACTACGGCAACGCGGTGAAGATCAAGGATCAGCCCCTGGACTTGCGTTGCGAGGGCGCTTACGCGGTTTGCCCTTGGTCCCGCAACATCCAAGGCGTGCCGTACAGGTGGCTGGGGGACGTGCTTCCTGCATCGGACCTGCCGCTACTCAAGGTCAAGTGGCTTCGCGAACGGCGTCCGACGCCGAAACTGACCCGGATCGAAGACTCGGCTTGCCGAGTCGTGACGCGGACTGGAGGCAAGGTGCGGAACATCCTGAATCCTGAGGGCTACGCAATGCGCATCGAGTCGGTGCAGGGCGCGCGCGGATCAGCAGCCCTGGTCCGCGTCGTGTGCATCCTTCGAGATGCGGGGAGGAGTCCGCAGCAGGCGCTGGAGTTCCTGCAGCATTGGAACCAGAGCAAGGCGCTGCCGCCGTGGTCTGACCGCGAATTGGAGCACGCCGTGCGGAGACATTACGGGCTTCGCTGACCGCCATGTCCTTCAACCGAGGACTCTTCTCGTCGGCGAAACCGGACTGGGCAACCCCCGAGGCGCTCTTCGAGCAGCTGGACCGGGAGTTCCACTTCACGCTCGACGGGTGTGCGACGGCCGCGAACGCGAAGTGCCCTCGGTTCTTCGCGCCCGAGCAGGACGGCCTGCTCCAGGACTGGGGAGGGGAGGTCTGCTACTGCAACCCGCCCTACGGAGCCGAGACGATCCGCTGGGTGCAGAAGGCCAGAAAGGCGGTGGACAAGCCAAAGACGACGGTCGTCTGCCTGCTGCCGTCGCGGACGGACACGCGCTGGTGGCATGAGCCGGGTCGATCAAACCCGTCTCCAGAACGTGCCCCACGGTCCAGTATTTGTACCCCGCCCGGCGGATCTCGCTCACGTCGTTCGTCCACTCGTCTTCACGATAGACTGGGGCGATAATCAGGCCCCAGGGCATCTTGTTGTCGCCGAACCACAGTCGCCAGAGCGACTCATCGGGCTGGTCGCGCGTCCGCGGGACCAGGTTGCGATAAAAAGTCCGCTCCAGGAACAGCAAGGTGTACTCCCGGACGAGCGAATTGTGCATGAGGTGGCCGATTTGAACGGCGGCGTTGATGTAACCTCGCTCAAGCGACGGCTTCACCCGATCCCTGAGGCCGCGAACCCACCTGGCCTTGAAATCGTTGGGATCCGTGAATTTCGTCCGGACGCTATCCACATAGGTGTTGTTCTTGCTCCCGATGCTCCCGTGAAAGGAGTGGATGGTCGGTTTATCTCGGCGGAGGATTTCCCCGGAGAGACGCAGCACTTTCTCTTGCATCCCCACCAGTTTTTCGGTGAGCGATTCTTCCAACTCGAACAGGACCTGGGCTTCAGGTGATCGCTTGCGTGGCATGTGTTTCCCCCCCAATCTACACATTCTATCCTGCCCGTGAGATCGCGCCTGCGCCACTAGAGGGGACCGCCAGTAGGACCAGGGGGGCAGGAACGGAAAGGGCCAGTCCTCTTGGGCTGGCCCCTCGCAGTACCGGACCACAGTGGGAGTTATTCCTCCTCGTCCTTGACCTTGTTATTCTTTTCCCCAGGCCGCCTCCGCAACCGCACAGCGTCGGTCACGTCCGAGTCGGTCAGATGCAGGTAGTGCCGAACAGTCGTACTGATATTCGCGTGGCCCATCTCCTTCGAGGCGATCGACAGGTCGATGCCCTCGTCACGGATCATCTCGACGTTGCGGGTGTGCCGGGTCGAGTAGAGCACCAACTTCTCGCCGTTCTTCTCCTCTTCCAGCAGGCCCAGGCGCACGCAGCGGGCACGCAGGCGTCGGAACCGCTGGCTAAAGCTGACGTCGTCCCATTCGCCGCCGTGAGCGTCGCGGAAGATCACGCCCTCGCTGCCCGTCTTCTTCTGGCGCTCCCGCAACATCTCCTCCACCTCGGGGAGCAAGGTCAGCGTCCGCGGGCGGCGGGTCTTCACGCGCCGGGGGTCGAGTCGCACGCAGTGGTTGTCCCACTCGATCATGTCCCAGGCAACCATGCGGGCCTCGCCCGGCCTGGCCGTGGTGTACCGCATGAAGACGAGCAGGTCGCGGAAATCGTCGTCGCTTGCCTCCTGGAGCAGATACTTGAACTCGTCGTCGGTGATCAGACGCTCCCGGGACTTCTCCTTGAGGAGCTTGATGTCCTCCCACGGGTTCGACGGGATGTACCTGCGCTTCGAGTGGGCGGCCCAGGTCAGGAGCGTCTTGGCGGACCGCAAAAAGTGGTTGCAGGTGGTCGGGCCGACGCCCTTGATCTTCTGCGACTTCTGGCCGGGGTTCTTGCCGCCGCGGATCCACTCGCGCTCGGTCAGCACCCACCTCTTGAAGGCGATGCCGTCCTGCTCAGTGAGGGAGTTGATCGGGCGGTCGCCGAACTTCTCCATGAAGGGTTTGAGCTTATCGACGTAGTGCGTGTAGGTGGCGGGCTCGTTCTCGGTCTTCTTGACGTCGAGGAACTCGTCGTGGACTTCGCCTGCGAGTTTGCCCGCATGGGGGTCGGCCTGGATGCCAGCTCCGACGGGACGCGGCATGGAGCCGTCCTCACGAGCAAGAGCGAGCTTGCCGAGGTAGATTTGCAGCTCGCGGTTGGCCTTGCCCAGACCCTCTTCGAGGGTACAGAGCTTGTGGCCCTGGACGCCGCCGGCGTTGGTGCGATACCAGCCCTTGCTGGCGTACGGTTTGGGGATACGCGGCATGAGAAGCCTCCTTCGGTTTGGAGGCGGGCTGGGTTCAGTTCTCGGGATTCCGTGGCAGGTCGTGTATCTGATTACACTTCTGACAGAAAAACAAATTTCCAGTCTTGTGACTGCCGTGGCAACTGTGACCGGCGACTGTCTTATGCGTGTCATAGTAACCCCTGAGGGCGTCCTCCGCCTTCTGGTATGCGGCCAGTTCCTTTTCGTCCAACTCCTCCACGCGGCCATCGCGGAAGAGGTCGAGAAGTGTTTCGAGTGCGTCCACGAGTGCCGCGGTCTGTGCCGATGATGTGGTGTTCTTCTTGTCCATGTACGGATGGGGAAGAAGTAGATGCCGCCATGACGCGCCCCTTGCGGAAGTAAAGCAAGGTTTTTGACTTGGCGCAGCGCAGAATCCTTCCCTGGTGCGCTTCTGCTACCATGCCTCGGCATGCGCCCGCCCGACATCACCGCCATCCAGGAGGGCTACCTCAAGGCCCTGCCGAAGATGAAGAAGGTCGCCCGCTTCCGTCTCCGTCACCTCGACGCGGAGCGGAAGGACGACGCCGTGCAGGAGGTGCTCGCCATCTGCTGGGAGCAGTACCGTCGCCTGTTCGAGCGTGGCCGCGACGTCCAGCCGCTCGTGCAGAAGATCGCGGAGTTCGCCACGCGGCGCGTGCGGTGCGGCCGCGAGTGGGTCGGCACGCGGTGTCGCGACGTTCTGTCGCCCGTCGCACGCCCCGATCACCACGTCGAGTCGATCCCGCTTACCGAAGAAAAAAGAACACAACTGCGCTTCCTGCCACCATGCCAGCCTCGTGGTCTGGGCAATGCGGGAGGCCAAGCTGCGCGGACACGCCGTCGATGAGCCGGTGCTGGCCGAGCTGACGAAGTGGGTCGCTGAATCGGGCGACGGCAAGTTCGGCCTGGCGCGGCCAGCCACCGCGCCCAGGGCGGCGAGTCCCAAGGCGGTCTACTTCGCGCTCGCCCTGGGCGCCGATCCCAAGCCGGACGTGGTGTCGCAACAGGGGCTGAAACTCCTGTTGAAGACGGTGGCCGCGGAGCAGACCGGGAACGGGTCCTGGTCCACCTGGCCGGAAACCCGCCCGCCGATCTTCGGCAGCTCAGACGAGAGCTTGACGGTGCTCGCGACACTGGCAGTCCTGCCCGCCGCGGCCGCCGGCGACGATTCCGCGAAGGCCGTTCGCGACAGAGCCATCCGCTGGCTCGCGGAAACCAAGACCGATGACGATCCGCAGTCGATCGCCCTTGGTCTTGTGCTTTGGAACAGGCTGGGCCGCCCGGCCAAGGAAGGGCAGCCGCTGGTCAAGCGCATCAAGGAGCGCCAGAACGCCGACGGGGGCTGGAGCCAGACCAAAGACATGGCGAGCGACGCCTGGGCGACCGGCCAGGCGCTGTACGCCTTGGCCCACGCGGGGGTGCAGCCCGACGAGCCGGTCATCCGGCGCGCCCACGCCTTCCTGATCAAGACGCAGCGCGCCGACGGCTCGTGGCCGATGACGTCGCGGCCGGTCAAGCCCGGAGGCGAGGGGTCCAAGAGCTTGATCCCGATCACGGGTGCCGGCAGCGCCTGGGCGGTGCTCGGACTGGTGCGGAGTCGCTGAGCGGCTGGTTCAAGAACGGTGAGGTCGAACGGGGTCCGGGTGGCCTCATGACTGGGAGACGCTCCGGCCGGTGGCCCGCTCGGCGCGACCAAGGAGAGGGGTACATGGGACGAAGGGGTGACTTCTCACACATCCCGGTCATCGACGTGAGCGAACTCGTCGCGGGTGGCCCCACCCCGCGGAGGGTGGCCGAGGAACTCGGCGCGGCCTGCCGCGAGAGCGGTTTCTTCTACGTCGTCGGGCACGGCGTGGATGCGGCCCTGCAAAGCCGGCTGCGCGAGCTCAGCCGGGAGTTCTTTGCCCAGGACCTGGAGATAAAGCTCGCGATCCGCATGGCCCTGGGGGGGCGAGCCTGGCGCGGCTACTTCCGCGTCGGCGACGAACTGACCTCCGGCAAGCCGGACCAGAAGGAGGGCCTGTACTTCGGGGCCGAGCTGCCCGCCGCCGACCCGCGCGTCCTGGCCGGCACGCCCCTTCACGGACCCAACCTCTTCCCGGCCGAGCCCGCGGGCCTGCGCGGGGCCGTGCTGGAGTACATGGCGGCGCTCACCGGTGTGGGCCACCGGCTGATGGCCGGGCTGGCGCTCAGCCTGGGGCTGGAGGAGTCCTACTTCGCCGATCGCTTGACGGGCGAGCCGCTCACCCTCTTCCGCATGTTCAACTACCCGCCGCCCGCCGACCCGACCCTCTGGGGCGTGGGCGAGCATACCGACTACGGCCTGCTGACGATTTTGCTTCAGGACGATGCCGGCGGCCTGGAGGTGAAGTCGCGCTCGCGGTGGGTCCCCGCCCCGCCGGTCCCGAGCTCGTTCGTCTGCAACATCGGCGACATGCTCGACCGGATGACCGGCGGGGTGTACCGCTCGACCCCCCACCGCGTCCGCAACCCGGCCCCGCGCGACCGGCTGTCGTTCCCGTTCTTCTTCGACCCAAACTTCTTCGCGCGCGTGCAGCCGATCGACCTGTCGGGCTGGGAGCTGCCGCCCGACGACCGGGATGAGCGCTGGGACAAGGCCAGCGTGCATGCGTTCGAGGGGACTTACGGCGACTACCTGCTGGCCAAGGTCGGCAAGGTCTTCCCCCAGTTGCGGGCCGCGGTGCTCTGAGCACGCTGGTACGGGCGATTGTGCGCGGGAGCTACTCTTGGGCCATGACAGATCCTCGTGACGATACCCCCGCCGCGTTGCTCGCCGTCTGGCCGTGCCACGCGCCCACCCCGCTCCTCGATCTGCCCCGTCTCGCCACGCGCTGTGGCGTGGCGAAGGTCGTGCTCAAGGACGAGGGGCTCCGCCCGCTCGGCAGCTTCAAGGCACTCGGCGGCGTGTACGCCGGGCTGCGGGCGCTCGCCCGCGCGACCGGACTGCCCGACATCGCGACGCTGGTTGCGGCGAGGCGACTCCGGGAAACCTGGCCGACTTTGATCTGCGCGAGTGACGGCAACCACGGCCTCGCCGTCGCGGCCGCGGCGGAGTTCGCGGGCGCCCCGGCGCGTGTCTATCTCCACGGCGGCGTTCCGCCGGCACGGGCGCGGCGGATCGCCGCCC
>DASPXY010001755.1:0-2714 GCA_035637055.1 Gemmataceae bacterium
CCCGCGCGGAACTGGAGAAGGCGAACGCGGCCACGAAGCAGGAGGCCGACAACGCCCTGAGCGCCAAAGCACACGCCGAGCGCAACGGCTACTTCAGCAACATCGCCCTGGCCCACCAGCTCTACCAGGGCAACAGCGTTGCGCGGGCGCGCGAGGCGCTGGACCGCTGCCCCGAGGAGTTCCGCAACTGGGAATGGCGCTACCTCCACCGTCTCTGCCGGTCGGAGTTACAAACGTACCCCGGCACACGGGGGATGGGTCTGCAACTCGTGGCCCTCAGTCCGGATGGCAAGCAGGTCATCGCGGCCAGTGGCGAGCGCAGCGGCGGGAAACTACTCATCTGGGAGGCCGCCAGCGGGCGCACCGTCCACGAACTCCCATTACCCGGGGCGGCGTTCAGCCTGGCTCTGAGCCGAGACGGCAAGCGGGTGGCGCTGGCGCTCGAAGGGGCCGTGGCCGTCTGCGAACTGGGTGCGAAGCCAACGGTCCGCTTGCTGGGAGAGCCGCAAGGCCGCTACCGCGGCGTGGTTTACACCACCGACAATCGCCTTCTCGCCGGGGGTTACTTTACCGCGGCGGAGGAACGCGGTCAGGGCGGCACCGGCCACATCGAGGTCTGGGACGTGGAAGCCGGCAAGAAGCTCCACAGGCTCTCAGGGTTCCACGCGGCCCCGGAGGTAATTCTGACCTATCGCACGCTGGCGATCAGTCCGGACGGCCGGCACCTGGCGGCGGCCGCGTTCGACACCGGCGCGCGCGGCAGCAGTGAGTTCCGTAAGGTCGAGCAGGCACTCCCCGAACCCGGTCGCCGCACGGAGGACGACAAGTCGAAGAACGAAGGGCCGCGGAAAACCAAGGGGGGGCCGCCCGCCCCGGTCGAGCCACAGAAACCAACTCCTCCGGGCAAGCCAGTCCAAAAAGCCCAGCCCCCTGCGAAAGATCCGCCGCGCCCGGTGCCTTCGCACCAGGGGCAACTGAAAGTCTGGAATCTTGCCAAGGGAACGGAATGGATTCTCGATAACAACATCAACAGCTTGAGTGACCTGGCGTTCAGTCCGGATGGGCGGTCGCTGGCGTGGGGCAACGCCGCCGCCGTTAGCCTCCTGGATCTCGACGGCTCTCCGACTTCCAGTGTGCTCACCGGACACCAGCAGGGGGTTCACGCACTCGCCTTCAGCCCCGACGGCCAGCGGTTGGCTTCGGGCAGTGAGGATACCTCCATCCGGATCTGGGACGTGAAAACGGGTCGCGAGCAGTTCGCCTTGCGCGGTCACGGCGAACCGGTATTGCGCGTGGCGTTCGGGCGCGACGGCCGGCAGTTGGTATCCGCCGCCGGGCTGGTGGTGGGTTTCGCCGGCGAGGTGAAACTCTGGAACGCCACCGGCGGCCCGGAGGCGCGGACCGCTTTTGGCCCAGACGGAGAGATCTCCCTCTGCGTGGCCCTCAGTTCGGTGGCCCAGCAGTATGTCGGGCTGCATGGGAAGCTCGGGGAGGGCATCGGCCCCCCGAAACTGGAGCTATCCAGCTGGAGCCTGGACGATCACCGACTCGTTTGGAGCCGCCCGTTCAATGTCGAAGAAGACGCTCCCTTGCTGGGTTTCAGCCCGGACGGCACGCGGCTTGTCGGCTCTTCGCGCAAGGGGATCAAGATCCTCGATGCCCGCACCGGCAAGGTCGAGCGTTTCGTCCCGCAGGAACGTGACCAGCGCGCCCGCAGCGGCCTTCCGGAACCGGTGGCCATGAGCACTGACAGCCGGCTCCTCGCAACGGCGTGGGTCCGGGAAGAGCCTCGACCGGGCAAGCCCGGCCCCGAGCAGCAGCCGCCGAAGCAGGAGTTGTTCGTCGAACTGTGGGAGGCCGACACAGGCAAGCCCCTGGGCCGGTTGTCCACGGTGCTCCCACCCGGCGACCCAGGCACAACGGTGGTAACGGCGCTGGCATTCCGCCCCGACGGCAAACAACTGGCGACCACGGTGGCGATCCTCGGCGGCGGCCTCGTGAAGACGTTGGTTCTGGACGGCGAACTCCAGTTCTGGGACATCGCGGCGCGGGCCTTGACCGCCCGGCACCCGACCACACATACGCTCTTTGGGATCGCCTATAGCGCCGATGGCCGTCTGCTTGCGGCCAGCGGCGGCACTTTGAGCGAGGGCAGGGCCATTCTCTGCGAGACGGCGAAGGGCCGCGAGTTGCTCAAACTCCGCGGGCACGGCAAAGATGTCAATGCGGTCGCCTTCAGCCCCGACGGTAGCCGCCTGGTCACGGGCGCCGGCGACGGGACGCTGATATTCTGGGAGACGGCCACCGGTCAGGAAGTGCTCACCCTGCGCGGCCATCGGCGCTCGGTCACGACAGCGGCCTTCAGCCGCGACGGCCGCACCCTGTTCTCCGGCACCGGTTTTGATTTGCTGGAATATATGGGCGCGGAGAGCGCCTCGACCGGCTTGCGGCTCCCGATGGAGGTCAAGACCTGGGACGCCCCACGCTAAGGACAACCGGCCCGCGCTCCGGAGTGTCGGTCCCTCGAAGAAGCGGTGGTGTGATCACTGCTTCGGATCGGCGTTGCACAATCCACGAGGATCTTCTATCTTCCTGCCCGCAGCGGCCGCACGGCCGGTTTCGATCCTCCGTGGCCCCAGGGCACTCCCCGTGACTTACCCACTTTTCCTCACCCGGTTGTTGATCCGCACTGGGCTTGCGCGCTGGCTACCCGG